>JBAVQO010000521.1:0-2339 GCA_049694135.1 Gillisia sp.
GTCCCGAGGCCCGAGATATCGGGAGCGAGGGGAACCCGGTCTCCCGCTCTAAAAGCTTCATCGAAAAGGTGAAGCTATTTTTGTTTCCGAAAAGTTTCCTGACAAAGAGAATATAGGGTGAGAAGCCTGTCCCGAGGCCCGAGATATCGGGAGCGAGGGGAACCCGGTCTCCCGCTCTAAAAGCTTCATCGAAAAGGTGAAGCTTTTTTTGTTTCCGAAAGTTTCCTGACAAAGAGAATATAGGGTGAGAAGCCTGTCCCGAGGCCTGAGATATCGGGAGCGAGGGGAACCCGGTCTCCCGCTCTAAAATTCTTCTGAAAAAATTTCCTTTAAGCTCCCGAAATCGTTTCAAATGCTACACAGATTTCAATGACGGCTTAATTCAAATCGCTTAGATCGGTTTCTGTAGGTGCTTCGTAAGGGTCCTGTCCGGCTTTAAAGATACGAGCCGATAATTCTCCTTTTAAACATACTTTTCCATTTTTTACTCTTAGCCAGCTGCCTTCGCGCAAACCAATTACCGGCTGTGTATTTATGGTATGAAATTCCCTGATGCGCGTTTCGCGGGTTTCTCCTTTATGAGTAGAAGTTACATCGGGATCCAGGTAATGCGGATTTATATTGAACGGAACCACGCCCAAAGTCTTGAATCCTGGCGGGTAAACTATTGGCATATCATTCGAAGTTCCCATGGTTAAACCAGCAATATTGGTTCCGGCGCTGGTTCCAAGATAAGGAGTTCCGTTTTCTATTGCTGTTCGCAGGGGCTGCATCACTTCATTTTTATAAAGTTGTTTTACCAGAAGAAAAGTATTTCCGCCGCCGGTAAAAATGGCATCAGCCTCTTTTACAGCTTTGTCGGCGTTTTCGTGCTCATGAATTCCTGTTACTTTTAAAGAAAAATTCTTCAGCGCATTCTGTACCCTAAAAGTGTATTCTTCATGTGAAATTCCTCCGGGACGGGCATAGGGAATAAAAAGCAGATTTTTGCAATTTTTAAAGAGCGAAGAGAGCTCGGGTAACAAATATTGCAGATATTCCTGTCCATATAAGGTAGAAGTGCTGGCTAAAAAAAGGTCTTTCATTTAAAAATTTTTCGTAAAGTTATATAATGAAATGCTTTAACAAAAGTTTATGCGGCTCTTATCATATTATTTTACACGGGAATTGTTTCTTTATTTAAATTTAAGGAAATGAAAAATTCTCTTTTTTTACTTCTTTTTTTAATGGGGTTTCAGGGTTTTACCCAAACAACCATACGGCAGCCTATTTCGGGAAAGGTAGTTCTTCCGGTTGAAGAAGATCTTTCGGGAATTAACGTGGTAAACATAAACACCAATCAGGCGGCTGTTACAGATGTGAATGGAAATTTTCAGATAAAGGTCGCAGATAAGGACAGTGTTCAGGTTTCTTCTGTTCAATTTAAACCTTTTACAGTAATTGTGGATCAGACCGTGATTGCTTCCAAAAAAATGTACATCTACGTCAACGAGGTAGTCAACGAATTGCCGGAAGTAGTGGTTTCACCTAATAAGCTCACAGGGAATCTGAGTTCAGACATACAAACCTTGCAGGTGGTAACTTTTCCGCAGAAATTAACTAAGGAAGCCCGCGATTTGTATGCCGATTATGGAAGCGACTATAAAGATACCCGACCGTTAAATCGGGCCATGCTCTCCAGCTATACGCATATGGTAGACGGGCTAAACTTTGTGAATTTGTTTAAGTTGTTACTGGTAAATTCCAAACACGACGAAGTAAATAATCCCTACGGAATTTCTCCACATCCCGTTTTGAGCAAAGAGATCCGGAATTTATATAATGACGATTTCTTCAGGGAAAATCTTGATATCAGGCTCGAAAATATTGGAGAATTCATTCAATATGCTGATGATAATGGCCTGAGCGAACAGATGCTGAAAAAGGGAAATGAGCTGGATCTAATCCAATTCCTGGAAGAGCAAAGCAAGAAGTTTAAAAAGATGAAATCGAAAAGTTAATTCTTTTTTCTATTTTTAATCTTCAGTCAAAAAACATCGATGTTCAACAAACTTTTTTTACTACTCTTTTTTGTTGGCATTTCTTCAGCTTTTGCTCAGGAAACCATTCAGCTAAAAGGAAAAATAATCGCAGACTCTATACAGGGTTCTTCCATAAATATTGTAAATCTTAGCAATTTTTCCGGCACCACGAATGCTTCCGATGGAAGTTTCGAAATAAAAGCGAGTGTAAACGATACGCTTTTCTTTTCGTCGGTGCAGTTTAAAAAGAAACAGGTAATTGTTTCGCCGGAAATATTCGGAAAGGGATTTTTGGAAATACAACTTGAAGAAAATATC
>JBAVQO010000522.1:0-2557 GCA_049694135.1 Gillisia sp.
AGCTTCGGAAATCCTCTTCGGAAAAAGTACAGCAGCCGACCTAAAAAGTTTGAATGAAGCTACTTTTTTAGATGTTTTTGAAGGTGTGCCGCAGGCAGAGGTAGAGCGATCTGAAGTTGAAGAAGGATTGGATATGATCGCCGCTTTGGCGGCAAAAACTGATTTCTTAAAATCCAACGGGGAAGCCCGGCGTGCGTTAAAAGAAAATTCGGTTTCGGTAAATAAGGAAAAAGTTACCGAAGATTATAAGATATCTACTTCAGATCTTATCAATAACACCTATGTAATCCTGAATAAAGGTAAGAGGAATACTTATATTATAAAGGTGAATTAAATGCAGAGCCCCTTTAAAACTTCCGTTTTAAAGGGGCTGCAACTAACTAACCAATTAATATGAAAAAACTTCTTTCAACCAATTGTAAACAAAAACCTAACCAAAACTTTCGTTTACAAAAAATAAGTCGCAAGAATTTTAAATCATTACATTTTTAAAACGAAAATGAGCAGGAATATTGTTCTGAAGAAAGAAAAATTCCCAAAACAGAACCTTTTCTAGAGCACCAGCAAATTACATCCCCGGATATCGCTGTTATCGAATCTTCCCAGGATTTCAAAAGAATCTTTTGCGATCGCCTTCCCCAGATCCTGAGTAGCTATAAAAGAACAGGAATTTAGATTGGCAAGATCTATAATATTCATTCCACCGGTTTTTCCCGATGCTACGTAGCTTAGGGCATCTTCAGGATCTCTTATAAGTGCCTGCATCCAGGGTGGAAATTTAAAGATCCCGTCTCCGAAAGAATATGCCTGAGACAAAAGTTCGGTCATCCCGTATTCGCTGTGAATGCTGCTGGTTCCAAAACCTTCTTTTAGGATCTGGTGGAGTTCTTCTCTTATCATTTCCTTTCGTCTTCCTTTCATCCCACCAGTTTCCATAATGATAGTGTTTTGCAATGCCATCTGCTGTTTTTCAACCAGGTCGAGGAGTGCAAAGGAAACGCCTATCAAGAGTACTTTTTTTCCGGATTTGTCCAGCCGCAGAAGAATTTCGGCCAACTCCTCCAGATTGTTTAAATAAAATCCACTTTCCGGATGCTGGCTTTTTTCAATCAGGTCCTGAACCATATATATAAGCGAAGATCCTTCTCTTTCCAGGTAAGAAGGCAGTAAAGCCAGCACCACATAGTCTTCGATATCTCCGTAAAAATGCCGAAATCCTTTCCTGAAGCTTTCCTCGTACAGGCTTATGTCGGAAATATAGTGTTTACTGGTGGCCATTCCTGTGGTTCCGCTGCTGGTAAAGATCTTCTGAAAAGGGGTTTCTGAAGAAAGTATTTTTTTCGATTTAAAGAATTGGATAGGAAGAAAAGGAATGTCTTTCAGTTCATTTACTTTAGAAGGAGTCTTTTTTAGGAAGTTACAAAACTCTCTGTAAACGGCATTACGTGAGTACTGATATTTAAAAACCTCCAGGGAAACTTCTAAAAAATCTTCTTCCGAAGAGATCGAAAAAATTCTGTTTTTGAGCATATTGTCGGGAGTGTTCTGCAAATTTAGGAATAAAAAAAGCTTCTTAAAAAGAAGCTCAAACCGATTTATCTTAAAAAGAAGTTACTTAACCACCAGTTTTCGCGTGGCCTGATTATTCCCTTCTTTAATTTTTAAGATGTAGATCCCAGGAGTAAGTTCGGTAACATCGAGCTCTTTGCCTGTTATTCTTGAAGAGAGTACTTTTTTCCCCAGTACGTTGTAAACCTCTATTTCCTTAACTGAATTTTTTTGAGAAGTGATATACACTTTATTCCCGGTAACGGGATTGGGATATATAGATAAACCTTCAATAGGTTTTTCCGGATTTACAGAAGGGAATGACGATGTCTGGGCCGATGCGGGAACCGCCATCGACATAAATAAAACCAATAAGAAACCAATGAGATAATTGTGTTTCATGCGTTTTTTTGATTTGGTCCTTACAAACTTACAATAAAATATTCAAAAATAATACCAAAAAAGAAGATCTAATGCGTTAAAAGTGCGGTTATTATACAAATAAAAAAAGGCCGCTTTTTCTAAAGCAGCCTTTTTTTGTTGTTTTTCTGACTAAAAGATTAGAATTTATATGAATAACTCAAAGAAATGGGTTGCCCGGGATTTCTTTTTTCGAAAACTTTATCTTCGGCTCCGTATGACTGGAATCTGCTTTCAATTTTATTATTCAAAATATTTCCCACTTTTAGCGATAGCATAGAATTTTGGTCTTCACCAAAGGCTTTGCTCACGTTTAAATTTAGGCTGTTGAAAGGCATGGTATAGACATCTGGAACGGTTCCGATACCTACCAATTCTAATGTTTTACCCTGCACATTATAAAAAAGGCCGGCCTGCCATCCGTTTTCTGCATCTTTATAATTAAGTCCGGCATTTATTAAATAGGGAGATTGTCCCTGTAACTGCCTATTTCCGTCAAAACTTTCTCCATCTCTTAAGTTTCTTTTTTTAGATTCATATTCGCCGTTGGCGCTTCGGTCCATAGCCACTTTTGAATCGATTACAGAAA
>JBAVQO010000523.1:0-4598 GCA_049694135.1 Gillisia sp.
GCCATGTCCCGTAAAAAGCTGGAGATCAAGGATATTTCTCTTCTGCTGAAACTTCTGGAAGCAGAGGAATAAACGAAATTTTTTGTTGTGCTTAAATGATCCGTTCTCATAAACAGCTTCTAAAATAACACAAATACGTATAAAAAAAATATCTGCTACTTAAGTAGAATTCTGATACAGAAATCTGGAATACTTTTAATCTTATAAAAATCTAAATTTCTTATTATGAAAACAATGGTAGTAATTTTGGGGTTAATGTTATTTGGCACTTTTGGTGCCAGTGCTCAGAAGGTAATCGAATTAAAAGAAGCAAAAGTTAGTCTCGAACCAAGTGCTGTATTAGTTAAATCTAATTTGAATGAACTCGTGTATGTTATTAAAGATAATGGCCTCGTTTCCTTTGCTGAAAATCCATTGGAATTTATGAAACGAAATTTCAATATTCACGATGTTATAGATGCTGTAAAAGACGAAAAGTACGATTCTTACGTGGTAACTTTTAAAAGCACCAAAGGAAATTTAAATGCCTCTTTTGATAAAAAAGGCGATTTACAAAGAACATACTGCAAACTGGACAACATTTTGCTTCCCAGAGAGATCAGGAATAAAATGTTTTTAGATTATCCAGGATGGACAATGACCAAAAACTCACACGTTACAGGTTCCAACAGGAACGTGGTAACCAAAGATTTTTATCGCATAAACCTTGAGAATGGCAATAAAAATCAAAAAATCAAAATAGATTCATATCTAACCGGACAGGGAGTAGTAAGCAACTAGTTTTGATTGCTGAAAAACTGCCGGAAGTTTTAATTGCTTCGGATGAACTGTCCGGGAAAATTAAAAACTTCCGGCAGTTCCTTATTGTTTTTGTTGAAACAAATCTGAAGAGAGGTACCGGTCTCCTCTATCGCAAACAATGCTCACCACCACTCCCTCTTCTAATTCTGCACATACCTTTATGGCTGCAGCTGCAGCCCCTCCACTGCTCATTCCGGCAAAAATTCCTTCTTCTGTCGCCAGCTTTCGCGTGGTTTCTATCGCTTCATCTTCTGTTACTTCTATAACACGATCTACTTTTTTGGGATCGAATATTTTTGGTAAATATTCCTGGGGCCACTTTCGTATTCCTGGAATTTTAGCGTTGTCTGAAGGTTGTACCCCCACAATTTCAATATCCTTATTCTTTTCCTTCAAAAAGGTAGATGTTCCCATGATGGTACCCGTAGTACCCATAGAAGATACAAAATGAGTGATCTTATGCTCCGTATCACGCCAAACTTCGGGCCCGGTGGTTTTGTAATGCGCCTGCCAATTATCGTTGTTACTAAATTGATTGATCATAAAATATCCCTCGTTTTTCACTTTTTCTTCGGCATAATCCCGAGAACCTTCTATTCCCACTTCTGCAGGTGTGAGGGTCACCCGGGCACCGTACGCTTCCATCGTCTGGACTCTTTCAATCGTAGAATTCTCCGGCATCACCAGCTCAATTTTAAGTCCGTAGATTCCGGCGATCATAGCCAAAGCTATTCCGGTGTTCCCGCTGGTAGCTTCTATTAATTTCGTGTTTTTATTGATTTCGCCTCGATCCAGGGCCATTTTTATCATGTTATAAGCGGCGCGATCTTTTACACTTCCCCCGGGATTCTGACCTTCGAGCTTAAAATAGAGCTGTACGTTGGGATTTGTTACTAAGCTTCGGGACCTAACCAAAGGAGTATTTCCTATTAATTCAAGAAGTGAATGTTCCATTCTCTTTATTGCTTTTTATATTTATCTGGGGAGTATGAGAAACTATAGAATTTGGGGGAACAGAACGGGTAAGCCATACGTTCCCACCAATTATACTGTTCGCACCAATAGTAGTATCTCCGCCTAATATAGTTGCATTGGCGTAGATAGTAACATTTTCTTCTATAGTGGGATGTCTTTTTATATTCCGCATTTCTTTGTTTACAGAAAGTGCTCCCAAAGTAACTCCCTGATAGAGTTTAACGTTGTTTTTTATTTCGGTAGTTTCACCAATCACGACCCCGGTGGCATGATCTATAAAAAAAGGAACTCCTATATGCGCCCCCGGATTTATGTCCGTTCCGGTTAACTTGTGGGCACATTCGCTCATAAGTCGGGGCACCAAAGGCAGTCCTAATTTATATAGTTCATGACTCAGTCGGTAAATAGCAATGGCAAAAAAACCAGGATAAGAAAGATATACTTCTTCTAAAGAATTGGCGGCAGGATCGTTATTGGTGATGGAGAGGGCATCGAGCCGAAGTTTATCTAAAATTTCGGGCATAAGAGACATATAATTCTCCCAGATTTCTCCACAGGATTTTGAAGGATCCCAACACACCAGGATAACAAGTTCCTGAAATTCCTTTTCTAAGATTTTCAAGCCATTTTCAACCTCTGTTTTCTCATCGAAAAGCACATAGAATAGTTGTTTGGTGAAAAATTCAGTTTTTTCTTTAATCTCATAACGAAGAGTAATTTTTTCTTTGTTAAAGCGTATCTTTTCTATGATTTTTTTCTTCATCTGTGCCGTAATTGAATCTTAAGTCGTAAAGGAATATCTAAGATAACAATTCCATTTTCCAAATATCATTTTTTTAATATAACACAAATTTAGAATTGAAGTTAAACTTTTGCCAAGGTTGAAATAGTGAATTCCTTTTTGATTTACATTAGTGCTATTATTAACCATTTAAAATATATTATCATGGCACAATCACCAAGTTCTTCAAAAGATCAAAAATCGAAACAAGATCCTAAAAAACAGGATCAAAAGGGAACTGAAAAAAATCAGCCTAAAAAGTCTCAACATTAATCTTGTTGAGTTAAGAACAGAGCCACCAATTTTGGTGGCTTTTTTTATTGTTTAAGGGTAAAATGGCCGGTGGTTACATTTCCATCAATATTGAAACTGTACCAATAATCATCACTGGGCAAATCTTTTCCGTTTAATTTCCCGTCCCAGCTAAAACTTTTACCCGCTCCCCTTTTTAAGACTTTTCCGTAGCGGTCGAAAATTATTACTTCCGAAAAAGAATAATATTCAGATCCTTTCAGCGTAAAGAAATCATTGAAACCGTCATTGTTGGGAGTTATAAATTTTGGTGGTACAATGTGCGGGAAAACTTCTGAAACCGTCTTACAACCTCCCTTGTCTCTCATATAGGCCGTATAGACTCCTGCGGCAACCGAAGGAAAAACATTGGAATTCTGAAAGTTTATTCCGTCTAAGGAATATTCAAAGTTTCCTTCTTGCACAGGTTGTATGGTAACGGTTTCATCTTCTGAAATAATTTGTGAAATTTCGGCATTATCGGCAAGACTCACCATAAAAGTTTTGGTGGTACTACAACCCGAAGTATTGGATATAACCACTGAAAACTGACCGGCACTGTGAACAGATATCTGCCTTGTTGTTTCCCCCGTGGACCAGAAAAACTTCATGTTTGAAAGGCCCGCGTCCAAAATAATTTCTGAATCTGGACAAAGAGTTTTTTCTTCATCAGATGCCACAGGAGCAGGATTAATCTGAAATTTGACAGGAATTCTGGCACTGGCATTACAGGAATAATCGGTTTTGACGGCTTCCGCATAAAAAGTTCCAGAAGCCGTGGGATAAAAAGTGTTTCCTGTGGTCAAAATAGTTCCACCACTAGCCTGGGAATACCAGTTGACCGTTTCGTCTGTTTCAGTATTTACAGACAAAGGCGGAAAATCCTGATTCTCACAAACCACTACGTCTCCATTGCTTACAGGAATGGCTGGCTTTGTTACTACATTTACCATAAAAACATCTGAAGCAGAACTGCATAAATTATTGCTCAGATTCACCTTATCTTCAGCTACTTTTACTCGAAAGTAACGGGTAGAGGTTAATTTAGGTGTGGAATAAGTATTGGTATTTGCTCCTGTAATGTCCTTCCAGGTCTCACCGTCTATGCTTTCCTGCCATTGGTACGCCTGTTGTTGATATACCGAATTATCTGAAGTTGCAGTTAAAGTGTAACCTACAGGGGTGTTTTCTTCACAAATATCTACCCTGGTGCCCGAAGTGTTGCCAGAACTTATGGTGGTGAGATCCCCGCAGGACCTAAAAAGAATGTCATCGATTGCAAGGTCGTTTCCGCAGCCTCCGGAACCATTGTTATACATTTTTAAGATCACCGCCCCTTGTGAGGATTTACTCTGAAAAGTAAGTGCATACTGTTTCCAAACAGGACTGCTGGTAGAAGTAATATCACCGGTACTGCCCTTCTTTATTAAAACGGTGTTCGTTTCATCCCAGATTTCAAAACGCACATTAATAGGAATTCCTCCATTCTGGCAATTATTGCTGGCCCGGTTATAAACGTTCATTAAAAAAGCCGAAAATTCGTAGGTCGTATTCTCACAGAGTCCCGTTATTTTGGTTTCATAAAATTTCCCTGCATTAACATCTGCATTTACAATTAAAGCCCTTCCATTGGAGAGTGTAGACGCGGGAAAATAAGAATGCCAGCTTCCAATTTGTTGCCCAATGTTGCTGGAAATAGTGTATTGCCCGTCCTGGGGATCTTCTGTTACATATTGGTAAGTGGTAATTC
>JBAVQO010000524.1:0-5018 GCA_049694135.1 Gillisia sp.
CAGTTAACCCAAAAAGTATTGGAAAATGCCAACCGATTAATTGCAGTGGGAGCCTTTTGCATAGGAACCAATCAGATCGATTTGGAAGAATGTCTAAAAAAAGGAGTTGCTGTTTTTAATGCTCCTTTTAGCAATACGAGATCTGTGGTGGAACTTGCTATTGGAGAAATCATTCTTTTAATGAGGAATTTGCCCGATAAAATTCGAAAAATGCACGAGGGAAATTGGGATAAATCTGCAGATGGTAGTTTCGAAGTGCGAGGTAAAAAACTGGGGATTATAGGTTATGGTAATATTGGCGCCCAACTTTCTGTAGTTGCAGAAGCCATTGGTTTTGATGTTTATTATTACGATCTCGTAGAAAAACTGGCTTTGGGAAATGCTACCAAGTGTAATTCTCTCAAAGAACTTATAGAAACAGTAGATATTGTTACCCTCCATATCGACGGAAGAAAGGAAAATAAAAATCTTATAGGAGAGAAGCAATTCCGGCAAATGAAGGAAGGAGCGATCTTTCTGAATTTAAGCCGTGGTCACGTAGTAGATATCGAGGCGCTGAAAAATGCGATCGATTCCGGAAAGATAAAAGGGGCGGGGATAGATGTTTTTCCAAAAGAACCCAAAACCAATCATGAAAAATTTGAATCTTCGCTCTGCGGTTTGCCAAACGTGATCCTAACCCCTCATATTGGAGGAAGCACTCTCGAAGCTCAGGAAAACATAGGAAATTTTGTGCCAGGTAAGATTATCGATTACATCAATACAGGGGGAACTTTCAACAGCGTTAATTTTCCTAACCTGCAACTGCCCATTTTGGAAAATGCACATCGGCTGATCCATATTCATCATAACAAACCGGGGATCATCGCACAGATAAATAAAATCCTTGCCGAGAATGATATTAACATAGTAGGGCAGTATCTTAAAACAAATGAAAGCGTGGGATATGTGATAACCGACATCAATAAACAATATGATAACGCGGTTATTAAGGAATTGAAAGGAATAAAAGATACTATTCGTTTCCGGATTCTTTATTAGCTTTTCATCTGGTAAAAACAGAAAAAGCCATCCTCGGGATGGCTTTTTTCTTAGCAACAGTTTCAAAAAACTTGAGAGTGCTGTTTATTCTTTTATTCCCAGCATTTCTATCTGGAAAATCAAATCGGTGTTTGGCGGAATTACACCTCCGGCACCTCTTTCTCCATAGGCGAGATGAGATGGAATGTATAAAACAACTTTATCGCCAACCTTCATTTGTTGCAGACCTTCTTTAAAGCCGGGGATTACTTTGGCGTCCGGACCGTATGGCATCTCCATAGGCACATATCCTATCTGGTCTTTGCGTTGCTGGCTAAAAGCCCCAGATTTAACCGCAAGATCTTCCATACTGGTATCAAACAAAGTTCCGTCCTGGAAATATCCCGCATAATCTACTTTTACAATGTCGCCTGTCTTGGGTTGTGGACCTTCGCCTTTTTTAATGTAGTATATCTGAAGTCCGCTTTCCAGCTTTTTTGCGTCTTCCTTAAAGGAAGCAAATTTCTGTTTAGCATCCTCTTTAGCTGCAGCCTGTCTTTGGGACATTTCTTCCTGTTCCTTTTTTACGTCGGCCAACTTATCTTCAAAAATTTTGTTGGCATCAAAGTCCTTGGCTTCTTTTCCCTTGCGGATAATATTCACGTTGTTGATTTTCACATCTACAACAGGTTTATCGCCGGGTCCTGTTTTGACAGTTCCGATGCTGTCTACCACTTCCTGTCCTTTTACTACCTCGCCAAAAATGGTATGTTTTCCGTTTAACCAGGGAGTTTCTTTTAGAGTGATAAAGAACTGACTGCCGTTGGTATTCGGGCCGGCATTAGCCATAGCAAGAATTCCTTTTTTATCGAACTGTAAAGAATCTACGATTTCATCGGGAAATTTGTACCCGGGATCGCCGCTGCCGGTTCCGGTAGGATCACCTCCCTGAATCATAAAATCTTTGATCACACGATGGAAAATCAATCCGTCATAGAATTTTTTTCCTTTGTGAAGACTGTCTACCATAGAATGGTTTCCTTCCGCAAGTGCCACAAAATTGGCTACGGTAATAGGAGTGGCTTTGTAATTCAACCGGGCCAGGAAAGTACCTTTAGAAGTGTTGAATTCAGCATACATTCCGTCTTTTAAATCGGGATAATCCTCTTTACAGGATATCATTCCTAATAAAACGGTACAAATAAACAAAAATCTTAATTTTTTCATTTTAATTTTCAGGATTTGGATTGTCTTTTTTAGTTATTGAATTTAGAGTAACCTGGGTTATAATAGGAACATTGGTCCCTATTTTATTTTTATCGCCGTAATAACCGAAGGCTTTGTGAGAGGGAAAAAGGAAAGTTACCGTTTCGCCTTCTTTCATGAGTTTAAGCCCTTCGCGCAAGCCGCCAAACAGCTCTTGTTTATCCATGACATAATTCCTGGCAGGTAGTTCTCCTTCGGCATAAATGGGTTTTCCTTCGAGGGTGGAGATCGAATAATCGAAATTCACCGTGTCTCCATATTCAGGAGATTTCGTATTGGAACTGTCCGTAGATTTTTTGTTGTAGTAATACCAGAATCCCTGGGTGGAAGCAATATAATTTTTCGAGGAATCTTCTTTAATAATTTCTTTTATTTTTTCCTCTTCCCGTGCAACTAGTTTTTTGTTCCGAACAATAGACTCATTTATATAAGAACCCGATTTTTGAGTGACCGGTTTTCTGGCTTGTGGCGATTTACATGCCGTAAATGCGAGACCAAGAAATAATATGTAAAAAGCTCTTTTTAAACTCATTTTAAATCCTCCTTATATTCTAAAAGCAACTTATTAAATTTTTCGATGGTTTTAGACATGGATAAGTGGCTTTTTCCTCCGGCCGCATTTTCATGTCCTCCTCCTTCAAAATGAGCTCTTGCAAATTCGTTTACTGAAAAATCTCCTTTCGATCTAAAACTTATTTTTATAATTCCTTCTGCTTTGTGCTCAATAAAAATAGCTGCAAAAATTATTCCTTCCAGGGTTAAGCCATAATTCACAAATCCTTCGGTATCCCCTTTTTGAAATCCATGGTCATCGAGTTCTTTTTGGGTAAGGGTAATGTAAGCCGTTTTTAGCTCATGATTTACTCTAAGGTTCTGAAGTGCCACTCCCAACAACTGAATCCGGTTTTCGGTTGAGGTATCGTATATTTTTTGATGAATGCTTGCGCCATCTGCTCCTTTATCTATCAGATCGGCGATGGCGCGATGAGTATCACTGGTGGTAGATTTAAATCTGAAAGATCCAGTATCGGTCATGATTCCCGCATAGAGGCAAGTCGCAATATCCTCATTTATTTCCGCAAGACCGTTTAATTCTTTAATAAAGGTATAAATCATCTGGCAGGTGGAACTCATAGAAGTGTCACTAAAAGTAACACGCGCATAAGAATCGGGCATCGGGTGATGATCTATCATAATAAAATCTGCCTGGCCGGCTTCTTCCAAAACGGTTTTCATATCACCAGATCTCTTCAGACCGTTAAAGTCCAGAGTAAAAATAAGATCGGCATCGGCGATTATTTTTCTGCAGGTTTCTTCCTGTTGTTCAAAGATCAGGATTTCTTCGGTTGCCGGCAGCCACTTTAGGAAATCAGGATAATCGTTGGGAGAGATTACTTTTACATTTTTGTTATTATTCTTCTTCAGAAAATGATAGAGCCCGAGGCTGGAACCAATGGCGTCGCCATCGGGACCTTTATGAGGGACTATTACGATATTTTTTGCTGAGGCAATTAAATCACCTGCTTCTTTTACTTTTTTATCTGTCATAACAAGCTGTAAAGATACAATTTAATACCAGTCAGAAATACCAGAATAAAGGATTTTCTAGAGGTTTCGGGGAGATAAAGGATTGGGGTTTTCTTCGGAAGCGGGTTCTGAACGATAAAATTGTATTAAAAAGCTCTTTTTCCTTGCTTAAATTGCTTGTTTGCGTACTTTTGCACAAAATTTAAAATCCATAAAATGGCGAATAACAGAACGTTTACAATGCTGAAACCTGATGCAGTAGAAAATGGCAATATCGGGTCTATCCTGGAACAAATCACGGCTTCCGGTTTTAGAATTGTAGCAATGAAATTAACAAGAATGACCCGTCAAGATGCGGAAACTTTTTATAGCATACATAAAGAGCGCCCTTTCTTCGGCGAATTGGTGGAATATATGACCCGCGGGCCTATTGTTGCTGCTATTCTTGAAAAAGACAATGCTGTTGAAGATTTTCGAACTTTAATAGGAGCTACGAATCCTGAAGAGGCTGCAGAGGGAACCATCCGCAAAAAATACGCTGCTTCTATCGGAGAGAACGCGGTTCATGGAAGCGATAGCGATGAAAATGCAGCCATAGAATCTGCTTTTCATTTTGCAGGAAGAGAAATGTTCTAAGAATATTTTTCAGAAGAAATAAAAAGGCTTTCTAAAAAGAATAAGGAACGTCGTCCTGAAATTATTTCAGCTTGACGAAATTCTTCTTTTAGAAAGCCCTTTTTTTATTTTATTTTTTCTGAATTTTATTGAAGCACTAATTTCCTGATCAATTCCTTTCCCAGACTTTCGTTAAGATTATCGATGATTTTTGCTTTTCCGTAGCTCAGTTCTTCCCGCAATACAGAAGAATTCAGCTTTACATATAAGGTGCTGCCTTCCAGTTTTACAGCATTAGTGTATTTTTTTACCGCAGGCCCCATCTGTTCATTCCACACATCGCGGGCCTTTACTTTGTCTAAACCCTTTTCAAGTTTGTTGTCGGTCACAAATTCCTGCAGCGCTTCACTCAATTTCAAATGTTCATTGTTTCTTTTCATGGGCTTGTTCTAAAAGAGGTTTAAAGCGTTTGTAGTGATAAATGATGCCGTTTTGGTTTCTCAGGCTCATCTTATTTTCTTCCGCATTCAGGACGGTTTCATTCCAGTTGTTATAAGGAGTGGTATAATATAAATGTAAGCTGTCGTTTT
>JBAVQO010000525.1:0-1939 GCA_049694135.1 Gillisia sp.
AATGGAGAAATTTATAACTATAAAGAGCTGAGGGAGGAATTGAAATCTTTTTATCGCTTCAGAACCACTTCGGATACCGAGGTGTTTTTGGCCGCCTTCCTGAAATGGAAGGAAAATTGCCTGGAAAAACTGAATGGCATGTTCGCTTTTGCCATCTGGGATTCGGAAGATAAAAAGTTGTTTGCCGCCCGCGACAGGTTTGGAGAAAAACCCTTCTATTATCACAAAAATGCAGATTCATTTTATTTCGCAAGCGAGATTAAAAGCATAACCAGCGTTACCAGAAATACATCACTGAATTCAGATGTGTGGGCAGGTTATTTCCAGTACGGCTCTTACGGGATGCCGGAAGAAACTTTTTATAAAGAGATCTTTCAGTTGCCCGGAGGGCATTTTTTAAAATTTTCAGAAGGAAAGCTCAGCATTCACCGATGGTACGATTTTGAATTTCAAATTAAGAACAATACCCAAAAATGCACTTTTCAGAATGCTAAAGAGGAATATTTACAGCTGTTAAAAGACAGTATCAGACTTCGTTTTCGAGCCGATGTGCCGGTAGGATTTAACATCAGCGGCGGAATCGACAGTTCACTTTTGCTGGCACTGGTGAATTTATATGAAAAGAAGAAGAACATCAACGCTTACACTTTTTACACCGGGGACCCTCGCTACGATGAACTGCCCTGGGTAAAGGAAATGATCTCACATACCAAAAACCCTTTGCGAACTGTGAGATTTAGCGCAGATGAAGTTGAAGAAAACACGGCTTTGATAAGCAGAATTCAGGATGAACCTTTCGGCGGAATTCCCACCCTTGCATATTCCAAAATTTTTGCACAGGCGCAGAAAGACGGAGTAAAAGTTTTATTAGACGGGCAGGGAATGGATGAACAGTGGGCGGGATATGATTATTATCTTCAATCTTCTTCAGAAAAAACGATACAGGGCACAGGAAAATCTGGAGCTTTTCGACCAGAAGTCTTAACAACCGAATTCCGATCCCGGGCTCGAAAACCTGAATATCCCCAACTATTTGATTCCAATTTGCAAAACCTTCAGTATCGGGATTTATTTTATACGAAAATTCCACGGGCGTTACGATTTAATGACAGAATTTCAATGGCTCGCAGCACCGAACTGCGGGAACCTTTCCTGGATTACCGGCTGGTAGAGTTCGCCTTTTCTCAACCTCAGGAATTCAAAATACATCAGGGAATTCAGAAATACATGCTGCGGGAAATCCTAAAACCCCTGGTTACTGAAGATATTCATGTCGCCCCTAAACGTCCGCTTCAAACTCCGCAACGGGAATGGCTGGGAAATGAGCTAAAAAAATGGGTAACAGAACGCCTGCAAATTCTTCAAAAATCGGAATGTGAAACCTGGTTTAATTCAGAAGAGATTGAAAAGGAATGGCAAAAATATCTGGCGGGAGATAACCAAAGCAGTTTTCATATCTGGCAATGGGTGAATGCTTCTTACCTGCTTCCGTAGTTATTCAAAGTTCCGTTTAGCACCTTTCCACCATTTTTTCAGTTTAGAAATCGCGTTCGGGTTATCGTGATATCCTTTGTTGTAACGATTATAGGAATAGCCGTAACCATAACCGTAGCCGTATCCATAGCCGTATCCGTAACCATACTTGGCACGATGCACGAAATAATTCAGCACAAAACTTATATTCTTTATCTCTCCCTTGCCGTATTTCTCGTTGATGGTTTCCAGCATTCCGCGCTTGGTATAATCCTGACGGATAAGAAAAAGCGTGGCATCTACATATTTTACAAGGTTCAGAGCATCGGCAACAATGCCGATAGGAGGCGTATCTAAGACAATATAATCGTATTTTTCCTTCAGTTCCTCCATAAGAACTTCGAGTTTATCGGTCATTAATAATTCGGAAGGATTTGGAGGAATAGGACCCGCCGTCAGCACATCC
>JBAVQO010000526.1:0-2038 GCA_049694135.1 Gillisia sp.
TTATATCTTTCCACGGTTCCATCTTTAAAAAAGATAATTCTCTCTTGAGCATTATTTTCTAGATGCCAAGAGCCAATAATTTGCTTTTCTAATTCCATTTTTGATTGATAATCTTGAGCGTAACCGCCATTTGTAATAAGTAATAGAAGTAGTGTAATTTTAATGTATGAAGTACCCCCATTTGTTAGTACAGCCTAGCTGCTATTAATTGTGTTCAGTTATCCATTTGGAAACAATATTTAAAACTTTAGGAGAAATAGTTTCTTCTATATGGGGATATTCATTGGGAAGTCCTGTTTTACTCTCTTGAAAAAGATGATTCAAATTGTCTAACAGTAATATCTGGATATTTTTATTATCAACCTCCTCGAAAACTTTTGAATTTTCAATGGCTGGGACTTGTAAATCGTTTTTTCCAAATAATGCCAGAACAGGAACATCAATTTTTTCCAGAACTGATGAAGGATCATACTTTATAAAGTATTTCATCCATGGTGATGTCATTTGTTGAATCAAACTGTTCAATTGACTTTTTCCTATTGCATTATTGAACTTTTGATTGAAATACTTTTTGAGCATATTTCTTAATTCATCATCATTACCTCGAAAATCCGAAATGATGTCATAAGCACCTTTGAAGATTTCATGGCTTTTATTGACTGCTAATTCATTAATTCCGCTTTTTTGTTCAGTTAACTTTTTCTGTAGCAATAAAAGTTCTTCTCCCTTTAGACCAGGTCCCGCTAAAAGAACTAAAAAACTGACATCTTCAGAATTTGTTGCTATCATTGGAGCAATTAGGCCACCTTCACTATGGCCAATAAGCCCTATTTTATTTTTATTGATTTCTTTTCTTGACTTTAAAAATTTTATCGCAGCTTCTGTGTCTCTGGATAGGTCTTTTGAATTTGCTGTTGAATAGTCTCCTTCTGATTCTCCGACTCCTCTGTCATCATACCTTAAAACTGCAATTCCATTCCTTGTTAAATAATCAGATATAACTAAAAAAGGTTTGTGATTCATAGCTTCCTCATTTCTATTTTGAGGACCACTGCCGGTTATTAAAATTACGGTTGGAAAATTCTTTTTATTTTTTGGTGTGGTTAGTGTACCTGCCAATTTTATTTTGTCCACATCATTATAAAATGAAATATCTTGAGAATTATAAGGAAAGGGCTTCTTAGGTTCTTGGGGTCTATTAACTTCTGTGGTTTTTTTTTCTCTATTTAAATTTAATGGGAAGGACATTCCTCGTTGGGTAAATGTGCCATTTATTTTTTGTGTCTTTTTATCGTAATTCCCTTTGTATTTCACCATTGCAGCTTCGATTTCCATTTCTACAATCGAATTATCATATTGGGTTTGATCGACTTTTATATTATAACCGCCTTGTGTAGGACTATCCATTGTAGCTGAATAAGAAGAATCATTTTTTTGGAGATGAAATACAAGTGGCAATTCAGTTCCTTGTACATTTAAACTTCCATACCAGTCTCCGGTGATTTTTTGTGCTTGTAGGGAATTTATGCTCAGTAAAAAGATAAATAAAATTAGAATGTTTTTCATTTTTTAGAAAATTAATATGGTGGCTAAAGATTTTGTCCAAGGATATTGGTGCAGAATTATGAATGCAGATTGATCGGCTTAGCGGTCTCGTTTATAATGGGAACTAATTTAGTTCTAGCTATGAAACGCGCTATTTGTGTTACACTTTTTGTATTGCAAGTTTTATTCCCTGAATCTTTTTTGAACTCTTTTGTATACAACGATCTTACCCTGATTTTTAGTCATTAAGGAGAATATTCCATTATTATTATAATTTATAGATTCTATGTAATAACAAGAAGAAATTCCATTTTCACTAATTTCCTCTAAGAAGAAATTTTCATTGGAAAGCTTTTCTCCTTCACCATTGTCGGTTATTTCATATTTGCCAGCGGATCTTAATTCATTTCCATTATATCTTTCCACGGTTCCATCTTTAAAAAAGATAATTCTCTCTTGAGCATTATTTTCTAGATGCCAAGAGCCAATAATT
>JBAVQO010000527.1:0-5533 GCA_049694135.1 Gillisia sp.
TCCTTGAAGATTCTTTAAGGATGGGTTTTTGTTTTAAGTTCTTTTCAAAATCGATTTGGCCGAAAGCTTTTCAAAAAATATCGCCGATTCTCCCGCTTTGGGAGCGATTTTCAATATATTTACGTCATAAAATTTTGATATGGAAAATCTCCTTATTGCAGAAAATGTTCGAAAAAAATTCGGAAATTTTACTGCTCTAAATGATGTATCTCTCAGTATTCCCAAACAAAGCATATTCGGACTTTTAGGCCCTAACGGCGCAGGAAAAACTACATTTATTCGTATTGTTAACCAGATTACCATGCCCGACAGTGGCAGGGTAATTCTGGATGGAAAACCTTTACGACCTGAAGATGTTTCTCATATTGGCTATCTTCCCGAAGAGCGCGGTCTGTACAAATCTATGAAGGTGGGCGAGCAGGCCCTTTACCTTGCCCGTCTAAAGGGACTCTCTCATGCCGAAGCCAAGGAACGGCTTCAATATTGGTTTAAGCGCCTGGAGATTACTCACTGGTGGGACAAAAAAATTCAGGAACTTTCCAAAGGGATGGCTCAGAAAGTGCAATTTGTAATCACTGTGCTTCATAAACCCAAACTTCTTATTTTCGACGAACCCTTCAGCGGTTTCGATCCTGTGAATGCCAATCTTATAAAAGATGAAATTCTTCAGTTAAGAGAAGATGGAGCAACGATCTTATTTTCCACCCACCGCATGGAAAGTGTGGAAGAACTTTGCGATTATATAGCACTGATCAATAAATCCAATAAACTTTTGGATGGCAGACTGGGCGATATTAAGCGGGAATTTAAAACGAATACATTTGAAGTTGGTCTGGAAACCGATAACGAAAACAGTCTTGTTCAGGAGCTCAAAGAAAAATTTGTAATCTCGACTGCTCATTTTAAAAGTCTTAATGACGATATTAAAATACGTATTCAGATTCCGCCCGGGGAATCTCCAAACGAGCTTTTACAATATTTAATTTCGAAAGGTAAAGTCAATCATTTTGTTGAAGTGATTCCTTCTGTTAATGATATATTTATTCAAACAGTAACTAAAAATGCATAAGTTAAAACTGATAATCCAGCGAGAATACCTGGCAAGAGTACGCAACAAGACCTTTGTAATTATGACTTTTGTGAGTCCTTTAATTATGGTGGGAATGATTTTTCTGGTGGCGTATTTAAGTATGCTGAATAATAGTGAAACCCGTACCATTGCTATTCATGATGAAAGTGGCCTTTTTCAAAAGGATTTTAAAGACACAGAAAATATCCATTATCTCGACCTTTCTTCCATTTCTCTTCAAGAAGCTAAACAAAAGGTACTTCAGAATAAATATTATGGAGTTATAGAAATACCCAATGTTACCGATGACCGGGAGCTTGCAAATTCTATTCAGTTTTTTGGCAAAGATGCGCCCTCTATGGAAACTGTTAAGCAGGTAGAAAATATTATAAAGGAAAAACTCACTACCAGAGAGTTGGCAGCGCGAGGAATGAATCTTTCTGAAATTGAATCTGCACAGGCAAAAGTGAATATCCAGATAGAAAACTTTCAGGGCGAACGCACTTCCAAACTTTCAGGATATATAAAGATGTTCTTTGGAGGAGCTGCCGGTTATTTGTTAATGATGTTCATTATTATTTATGGCAATATGGTAATGCGCAGTGTGATCGAGGAAAAAACGAGCAGAATAATAGAAATTATTATCTCTTCTGTAAAACCCATCCAGCTAATGTTGGGCAAAATCCTGGGAACCTCTTTAGCAGGAATTACCCAGTTTTTAATATGGTTAATCGTGGGTGCCGGATTATTATTTGCCGTCTCTGCTTTTACGGGAGTAAACCCGGTCGAGGCTCAACCGCAGGTGCAGGCAATCAATCAGGCGGCGGCCGGTGGCGAAGTACAGCAAATATTAACAGATATTACGAATCTGCCCATTCTTAAGCTTTCTGTCTTCTTTCTTATTTATTTTATTGGCGGTTATTTTTTATATAGTGCGATCTATGCCGCTATTGGTGCTGCGGTGGATTCAGAAACAGATACTCAACAATTTATTCTTCCTATAATTCTACCGTTAATGCTGGGAATCTATGTAGGATTTTTCTCTGTGGTTGAAAATCCGAGTGGTTCCGTTTCCACTATTTTCTCTATGATTCCTCTTACTTCTCCCATTGTTATGTTAATGCGCATTCCTTTTGGAGTACCGTGGTGGCAGCTTGCTCTTTCTCTGTTTATTTTGTTTGTTACAAACGCAGCCGTTTTATGGCTGGCGGCTAAGATATACCGCGTAGGAATCCTCATGTATGGTAAAAAACCCACTTATAAAGAGCTTTATAAATGGCTTAAATATTAAATATGCAGCAGGGCGTAAAACAGGTAAAAGAAGTTATTAAGCAAGACATCTGGGGTTCCATTGTCGATTTTCTGAATTATATACTTTTTCATGTCGGTAGTGGTAATAACAAAGTAGGTGTCACTGTAGGAATGATTCTTCTAGTTGTCGCTGTTTTTATTATCACCAGTTTCGTGCTCCGATTAATACGGCTCCTAATCACCAGGAAACTGAAGGACACCGATAAGCCTAAATTTATAAGTGTCTTCAAATTTGTAAAGTATTTCATTTATCTGCTGGTGGTCATTATTACCCTTAGCTCCGTAGGTATAGATATTACAATACTTTTAACAGCTTCGGCTGCGTTATTTGTGGGTTTAGGCTTAGCTTTACAAGAGCTGTTTCAGGATATTATTGGCGGTTTGTTCATAATTGTAGATAAATCCCTTTTAGTTGGAGATGTTGTTGAAATGGACGGAAGAGTTGGGCGTGTAATGGATATCAAGCTTAGAACTACCAGGGTTATCACCCGTGACGATAAAATTATGGTCATTCCCAACCACAAATTCGTGAGTGACATCATTTTTAACTACACCCAAAATCATAAAACAACTCGAGAACTGGTAAGAGTAGGTGTGGCCTACGGAAGTGATGTGGAGCGAGTAAAAAATGTGCTGCTGGAATGTGCCATGGAACAATCTGGGATATTAAAAAAGCCGGAACCCTTTGTACTTTTTGAAGATTTCGGAGATTCGGCATTGGTGTTTTCGCTCAATTTTTTTATTACCGATAGTTTCGTAGATCCTAAAATTAAAAGTCAGTTGCGGTTTAATATCGACCAAAAGTTCAGGATAAACAATATCAGTATTCCGTTTCCTCAGAGAGATGTGCATATGTATTATCCGCCCTCTGCAACGCCTGGAAAAGACATTAAAGAATAAACTTTTCTGAAGATTACTGAATAACAAAACGAATAGCAAAAATGGCAAAAATATTAATAATTGAAGATGAGGCTGCTATCCGGCGGGTGCTTGTGAAAATTCTTTCTGAAGAAAGCAGCACTTATGAAGTGGAAGAAGCTGAAGACGGATTGGTTGGAATTGAAAAAATTAAAGACGATGATTTCGACCTGGTACTGTGCGATATAAAAATGCCGAAAATGGATGGGATTGAAGTCTTACAGGCCATAAAAAAAATAAAACCTGAAGTACCTGTGGTCATGATCTCCGGCCATGGCGATCTGGACACCGCTGTAAACACTATGAAAATGGGCGCTTTCGATTACATTTCCAAACCCCCGGATTTAAATCGTTTGTTGAATACCGTTCGAAATGCTTTAGATAGAAAAGAATTGGTAGTAGAAAATACCCGATTAAAGAAAAAAGTGGGTAAAAACTACGAAATGGTGGGTGATTCAGAAGAGATATCCAGGATTAAAGGAATCATAGAAAAAGTGGCTCCTACAGATGCACGTGTATTAATTACCGGTCCTAACGGAACGGGAAAGGAACTTGTGGCGCACTGGCTGCATCAAAAAAGCGATCGGTCTAACGGGCCGATGGTTGAGGTAAATTGTGCGGCAATCCCTTCAGAATTGATAGAAAGCGAACTTTTTGGCCATGTAAAAGGTGCTTTTACTTCGGCGAATAAAGATCGGGCGGGGAAATTCGAGGCTGCCAACGGAGGTACTATTTTTCTGGATGAAGTGGGTGATATGAGCCTTTCTGCACAGGCAAAAGTACTGCGTGCTCTTCAGGAAAACAAGGTGTCTCGTGTGGGAAGCGATAAAGATATAAAAGTAGATGTACGGGTAATTGCGGCTACTAATAAAGATCTGAAAAAAGAAATTGAAGAGAAAAAATTCAGGGAAGACCTTTTTCATCGTTTGGCTGTTATTCTTATAAAAGTGCCTTCTTTAAACGAGCGTCGGAGCGATATCCCGTTACTTATTGATTTCTTTGCTGAAAAAATCGCGGAAGAACATGGCAGCAATAAAAAGAAATTTACCGATTCTGCAGTTAAATTGCTTCAGGAATACGATTGGACCGGAAACATAAGAGAATTGCGGAATGTAATAGAACGGCTTATCATCCTGGGTGGAGGTGAAGTAACCGAAGACGACGTAAAACTTTTCGCGAGTAAGATCTAGTTGCTTCCGGATTCTTCTTTTAGAGATTTAGGAATATAGCGCAAAAAGTACATGGTGTCGCCGCTGGGATGTTGCCATTTGTTGAAGAGTTCGAACCCGAAACGCTGGTAAACCAAAGCGTTCTTTTTCATTCTTGTTTCGGCATACAGAGGAATCTTATATTTTTCGGCACGGCGGTAAAATTCGTCCTTCATTTCTTTGCCTGTTTGCGTATCGGCACCGCGGGCGTCGGCTAAAATTCCCCAGAACCAGCAGTATAGATATTCCCCTTTCTGGGGGCGTTGCTCTTTCACATATTTCTGGTTCTTAAGAATGCGCAGGGCGTTTTTAAAACCGGTAACATTCTTTAGCAGCCCGATTTGTTCCGGAAGTTCCTCCCAGAATTTATCTTCTTTTTTGCTGGTTTTAAAAAGAATGGCAATCCCTTTTCCGTTATCTGAAACTATAAGTGCATCTTTTTTTATGGCTTTTTCTACCATATGCCTGGCTAAATAACGAAATCGCTGCTCACGTTTGGCATCATCTTTAACAATTTCCATAGAGGTGGGAATCTCCTGTAACAAAATTGCGACTTTATTTATAATTTCTTCTTTATCCAAAGTATGAGAGGTTTGCCGGCGAAGATAAAAAAAATAAGTTTTCTAAAGATCGTATATTTAACTTTCAATCCATTTTGATTATGAAAAAGATAAACATCGACCAATTTAAAATTACGGAAAAAATAGATCTTTCTCACCTTCCAACCTCAATAGATTTAGAAGCCGGGGAAGGAAAAATTCAGAAGCATCTGGAAAAAACCCGCGAATCTCTCGGGAAATGGCAGAATAAGCTGTATGCTCACGGGAAATATGCGGTTTTAATCTGCATTCAGGGAATGGATACCTCCGGAAAAGACAGTTTGATCCGGGAAATCTTTAAAGATTTCAACAGTCGGGGAGTAGAAGTTTCCAGCTTTAAAACTCCCACTCCACTGGAACTAAAACATGACTTCTTGTGGAGACATTATATTGCCCTTCCTGCCAGGGGAAAATTTGGAGTTTTTAAC
>JBAVQO010000528.1:0-2888 GCA_049694135.1 Gillisia sp.
GGGCATGGGGAATTCCCTCACCACGCTCTCGTATCCGTCCATTAAATCTTTGTAATCCATTGTGGAAGATTCCTGAATTAGAGGATACACGATATAAATCTGCCGTCCCTTCTTTATTTCATCGCGAATAAACTTAAAAACTTTTAACCTGTTGTTGTCGTAGCGGTGTACCGTTTTAATAGCCTGTCTCCCTGGTGGCAGCTCATCTATCACCGAAATATCGAGATCTCCGTAGATGCTCATCGCCAACGTTCTGGGAATAGGAGTTGCGGTCATGACCAAAATATGCGGCGGCAAACGATTCTTTTCCCATAATTTAGCCCTTTGCGCCACTCCAAATCTGTGCTGCTCATCTATAATGGCTATTCCCAGGTTTTTAAACCGAACTTTGTCTTCCAGCAAAGCGTGAGTGCCTATAAGGATATGAAGATTCCCATTCTCCAGATTCTCGTGAATGATCTTGCGTTTGGACTTTTTTGTAGATCCTGTAAGTAAAGAAATCGAAAGATTGAGTTCCCTGCACATTTCTTTAAGTCCCTGATAGTGCTGAATGGCAAGAATTTCGGTAGGGGCCATCAGGCAGGCCTGAAACCCGTTGTCAAGACCGATCAGCATCACCATCAGCGCCACAATGGTTTTTCCCGAACCCACGTCGCCCTGTAGCAATCGGTTCATTTGCGCGCCACTTCCAAGATCGCTTCTTATTTCTTTTATCACTCTTTTTTGAGCTTCGGTGAGTTCAAACGGAAGGTGATGTTGATAAAAATCGCCGAAATGTTCTCCTATACTGTCAAAAAGAAAACCTTTTATCTTTTGTTTCTGAAGTCGGTTTTTTATCAATAACTGCAGCTGAATATAAAACAGTTCTTCAAACTTTAATCTGAATTGCGCCCTGGCCAACATTTCCTGGCTCGTGGGGAAATGCACATTAAAAAGCGCCTCGCTTCTGGAAACAAGAGAGAGTTCCTTTCGCAATTTTTCAGAAAGAGTGTCATAGAACCTGCCTTTGGTTTCCAGGAACAGCTGTTGCATTAACTTCGTAACAACCCTATTGGTTATTCCTTTATTCACCAGTTTTTCTGAAGAAGGATATACAGGCTGCATGACTGTTTGCAAGCTTTTTTCATGTTCTTCCAGCAGCTCCATTTCCGGATGTGGCATACTAAAAAGGCCATTGAACCAATTGGTTTTTCCAAAGATCACATAAGGTGCGTTCAACTTTACATTGGCTCTTATCCATTTATGCCCGCGGAACCAGACCAATTCCATTCGGCCCGTTTCATCTATAAATTCTGCAACGAGGCGTTTCCCTCTTTTTTGCTCCACGGTTTTAATATGAACGATCTTTCCTGTTACCTGTACTTCTGAAGAATTTTGCTGAAGTTCCCTAATTTTATAGATCCTGGTTTTATCGAGGTAGCGATTGGGAAAAAAGTTAATAAGGTCCTGGTAAGTATGAATTCCCAGTTCTTTCCGAAGTAATTCTGCGCGATTGGGACCAACGCCTTTCAGATAATCTATCGGGGTTTGAAGAATATTGGGATTCATAAAAACGAAGGTATAAAATCGTGTATTATAAAGTTGAAACTAAAACAAAATTTAAAAAAAACGGTTATATTCATATCTATGGTTCATAAATATTATTTTCTTCAGGTATTTTGTAATTTGCTGAAGTTTTATAATCCTCCCTTAATGAAGTATATCCTGGTGCTAATTAGCCTTTTACACTGTTTCTTCTGTTTTTCGCAAAATTCACCGGATCCAGGCCAAACAGAAAAAGTGGATTTTAAAAAAATAGATGCTGAAGTGTCCATTTATCCGGTATTGAAAGAAGTTGAAGGAAAAGTAATCTACAGTTTTGATATTCTCTCCAAAACAGATTCTATTTTTATCGATGCTAAAAACATGAAGTTTTCAAACCTCGTCTTAAACGATAAAAAAGTAGCCTTCAGCAACGATGGAAAAAAAATATGGATCAAATTTCCTTTTACTCCTTCCAAAAATAATCAGCTCAGGTTAAATTATTCGGCTAAACCTTCGCAGACCATGTATTTTATAAATTGGGAAGTGCCGGATAGCTTAAAAGTAGCCAGGGAAGTCTGGACTCAGGGCCAGGGGAGATATACCTCATACTGGTTTCCCAGCTTTGATGATATGGCAGAAAAAGCCATTTTTGATCTTAAAATAAATTTCGATAGTCGTTATAGGGTTATTTCCAACGGAAAACTTCTGGGGGAAGAAAAAATGAACGATTCTCTTACGTCCTGGCGTTATTCTATGAAAGAGCCCATGAGCAGCTATTTGCTGGCCATTGCGGCAGGAAAATATGATTCTAAGGACCTTACCACAACCAGCGGCGTTCCTCTTCATTTATATTACCATCCCAAAGATTCTTCAAAAGTTGCTTTTACCTATAGGTTCTCGAAAAAGATATTCGACTTTCTGCAGTCGGAAATCGGGTATCCTTACGCCTGGCAGAATTACAAGCAGGTTCCGGTGCAGGATTTTTTGTATTCGGGAATGGAAAATACCGGTACTACTATTTTTTCAGATTCGTTTATGGTGGATTCCATCGCATACAATGATCGCAACTTTATTAATGTTAATGCGCACGAACTGGCTCACCAGTGGTTTGGGGATCTCGTCACCGAAACTTCGGGGAATGATCACTGGTTGCAGGAAGGCTTCGCTACCTATTTTGCATTGCTTACCGAAAAAAAGCTTTTTGGCGACGATTATTACTACTGGAAACTCTTTCAAAGCGCCGAGCAACTTAAGGAGCAAAGCGACAAAGGTAAAGGCGAAGCCGTTTTAAGCACCGGTTCCAGCTCGCTTACCTATTATCAAAAAGGCGCCTGGGCTTTGCATATTTTAAGAGAAAAAATCGG
>JBAVQO010000529.1:0-2166 GCA_049694135.1 Gillisia sp.
GAATATATTCGTGCATTCGTGGCTTTTTTTATTGGCAGGATTGAATGTACGGAAAACTGAGGCTTCGACTCCGTTCAGCCGGACAGTTCTTTGTATTCTTTTTTTGAAAAAAATAGGGAGTTTGTGAAGAGGCTTCGACTCCGCTCAGCCGGTCCCTTGTTTTGTTAATTGTCTCACTAAGCCTGTCGAAGTGTTTTAATTAATTACCTCAACATTTTCCCTATTCAGAAGATCTCTATTAAAATCCCCGGATTCTTACTACTTTTGCAGCGTGAAAAATGATAAGAAAGATATTCGAGCATACACGAAGGAACAGCTTCAGCAATTCTTTGTAGATCAGGGCGATAAATCCTTCCGCGGAAGTCAGGTTTATGAGTGGCTGTGGCATAAAAGTGCGCACAGTTTCGAGGGGATGACCAACCTCTCCAAAGAAACGCGCCAGATGCTGCAGGACAATTTTGTTATTAATCATATTCGTGTCGACCAGATGCAGCGCAGTAATGATGGCACCATAAAAAATGCGGTAAAACTTCACGATAATCTTACGGTAGAATCGGTTTTAATTCCCACGCCAAAACGAACCACGGCTTGTGTTTCCTCGCAGGTTGGTTGCAGTCTCGACTGTAAATTTTGCGCTACGGCTACTCTAAAGAGAATGCGTAATTTGAATCCCGATGAAATTTATGATCAGGTCGTGGCAATCGATAATGAAAGCCGACTGTATTTCGATAAACCTTTATCGAATATCGTTTTTATGGGAATGGGCGAACCGCTTATGAATTACAACAACGTAATGAAGGCGATAGAAAAAATAACCTCTAAAGAGGGGTTGGGAATGTCTCCTAAAAGAATTACCGTTTCCACCTCGGGAGTACCAAAAATGATTAAAAAACTGGCCGATGATGAAGCTAAAGTAAAACTTGCGGTTTCGCTGCATTCGGCTATAGATGAAGTCCGAACCGGTATCATGCCTTTTAATGCAACTTTTCCGCTAAATGATTTACGCGAAGCTTTAGAATACTGGTACTCAAAAACCAAAAGCAGGATAACTTATGAATATATTGTTTGGGAAGGTGTAAACGATTCCCAAAAAGATGCACAGGCGCTGGTGAAATTCTGTAAATACGTGCCTTGTAAAGTAAATTTAATTGAGTATAATCCTATTGACGACGGTATTTTTCAGCAGGCATCTTCTCAGGCTATCAAAATGTATGAGACCCTGTTGGAAAACAACGGGATTACCTGTACCGTAAGACGTTCTCGCGGAAAAGACATCGATGCGGCCTGCGGACAACTAGCCAATAAATCTTCTTAACAATTACCTTCAGAAAAGCGATAATCTTTAGCTATATTTGAAATCCTTATGAAGGTAATTTCACAGATAAAACTGCCGGTTGAGAAAGAAATGGAACTTTTTGAACAGAAGTTCCTCGAATCCATGTCTTCAAAAGTGGCACTTTTAAACCGGATTACCCATTATATCGTTAACCGAAAGGGAAAACAAATGCGTCCCATGTTTGTTTTTCTGGTTGCAAAAATGGTAGCCGAGGGGCAGGTAAACGAACGCACTTATCGAGGCGCCGCAGTAATTGAGCTTATTCATACCGCAACTTTGGTTCACGATGATGTAGTGGACGACAGCAATAGTCGTCGCGGATTCTTCAGTATTAATGCCTTATGGAAAAATAAAATTGCGGTCCTGGTAGGAGATTACCTGCTTTCTAAGGGACTTTTACTTTCTATAGACAACAATGATTTCGATTTGCTGAAGATTATTTCGGTCGCGGTAAAGGAAATGAGCGAAGGCGAATTGCTTCAGATTGAAAAAGCGCGCCGACTTGATATTACCGAAACCGTGTATTACGATATTATTCGCCAGAAAACCGCAACCTTAATCGCAGCCTGTTGTAGTCTTGGAGCCGCTTCGGTTAAACCCGAAACCAAAGACGTGGTAAAAATGAGAAGATTTGGAGAGCTTATAGGAATGGCCTTTCAAATAAAAGATGACCTTTTTGATTACGGAGAGCAGCAAATAGGGAAACCCACGGGAATCGATATCAAGGAACAAAAAATGACATTGCCATTGATTTATGTTTTAAATAACTGTTCTTCTGAAGAAAAAAAATGGGTCATTAATTCTATTAAAAATCATAATAAGGATAAAAA
>JBAVQO010000530.1:0-13433 GCA_049694135.1 Gillisia sp.
ATAAAAAAGCCGCATCAGTAGGAGTTGCGGCTTTTTCGAATTTATTTTTGGGTCTCTATCCCATCAATATTTTTTTCAAACGTTCCTGCAAATCTTTGCTATTCTGAAGTTCGGTGGCGATTTCGCCGTATCGTTTCAAGCTAAGGTCATGTTCTTTTATGATACTTTCCACCTTTTTTTGAAATTCTCCCTGCATTCCTTCAATCTGTCCTACTGCTTTATCATAATTAGCAAGTGCTTCCTCACTGGCATCACTTTTTTGATTTTTCATTTTCGCGGTATGTATCTCATTGAAAGTTTTCACATCCAGGTTATTGGCCTCTACAATGCTCATCATTTTTTTCTGAATTTCCTGATTGGCGACTTGTATTTGTTGAAAGGCTTCAGCAAATCTGCTAAGTTCATCCTGGTTTACTTCTGTTTGGCTAGCCGCTGGTGAAGAAGGGGTGTTATTCTGGGCATTGGCTGCAGTCATTCCAAGAATACTAAAAAAAACGAGTAGTAAATTCTTTTTCATTGATTTAATCATGGTATTGGTAATTAATTTTTGATTTGTAAAAGCGCAAGCTAATGGTTCTCTATATAAATAGCCAAAAGAACGTGTTAAATATGTTTTTTCGGTCGCTTTTTAAGTTAATTTTACCAAAGGTTTTTGTATTCTTTAACCCAACATTCCTCTGTAAGATAGTAGTTTTCCGGTTTTAAGAATAACTCCTTTTCCCAAAATAAAGAAGATGAAAAAAGTAGGGAGGAAGGATTCAAAAACAACTAACAAAAAAATAATCTCACGCCCTTGAAGAGCTTTCAACCTAAGCGTTTTTTCGTAGTAAAAACTCGTTTTATAGTAATAATGGTATGTAGTGCCGTACTCTTTTCTTGTGATTCTTCGGAAGAGAAACCACCTGAACCACATTTGCTTAAGGATATGGTGATAAGAATTTCGGAACCGGATAATCCTGAACTTATGATTTGTTATCATTTAGATTCTATTACAAGCTGGGCAGAGAAGAAGGCTTTTCAGGAAAAATTCAAAAAAGAAGAACTGGAGATTATTTACGCGCTGAACAGGATAGATGAGAGCCGGGTAGGGCCGGGAAAACAACTCGTGGTGCCGGATACCTTACTCGCCGATTTGTACTCGTATTCTCCCTTTCCGGAACAGCTGGATTTTTTTAATGATGTTCCTAAAGTTGTTTTAATTGCTCAACGTATTCAGGGGATTGCTTTATACGAAAAAGGGAAGCTTTTGCGATGGGGACCTGTTAGCGCAGGTAAACAATCCACGCCTACTCCAAACGGATTGCACTACGGAAATTATAAATCCAGAATGAAAATCAGTACTGTAGATAAAGCCTGGAAGTTGCCATTTTATTTCAATATTATGAATGAGTTCGGGGTAGGAGTGCATCAATACGTTCTTCCGGGGTATCCCGCCAGTCACGCCTGTGTGCGGTTAAGAATGCAGGACGCCGAATTTATTTATAACTGGGCCAATCAATGGACATTGGGATCTCGAGGCCAAAAACTGGTTAAAAATGGCACTCCTTTTATTGTCTTCGGGAAATATGACTACACAAAACCAGCGCCCTGGAAGCAACTTGTTCAGGATCCTGACAACAATAATCTAAATGAGGCAGAGATAAACGCTCTGAAGAAATATGCTGAAGAATACCAGAATGACAAAAACAATTTTTCTGAAGCTGATAACCAGGAAGAAGTTGTGGCTGTTAGGTAAATAGATCCAGCTCTTCGATAGTTTTTAGCACGCCGTTGTCATTATTGCTAAAACGGGTAATATAATTGCTGGCGTTTATAATATCAGGATGAGCGTTTTTCATGGCATAGCTGTATTTGGCCGTGCTCATCATTTCCAGATCGTTAAGGTAATCTCCAAACACCAGGGTTTCTTCTTCAGAAATTTCCAGCTCCTTTTGAATTCCTTTTATGGCATTTCCCTTATTGGCATTTAAAGACGTTATGTCTAAAAAAACCTTTGCTGCGATGGCAACTTTGTAGGCATCTTTAAATTTGGCGTAGTGAGGGAAAGTGTTTTCTTCAACTCCGTCCAGGTGCGATAAAGTGACTTTTAGAATGGTATCTTCTACTTTTGTTAGATCTTCTACTACTCTAAGCCGTGCGTAGTATTTTTTTACTTCCGCATAGAAGTCTGGGTTTTCACACTCGATATAAGCCGATTCTTTTCCACATAAAATGAGATCGGTGTTTTCAAGTTTACGGCCGATTTCTATGAATTCCAGGGCGGCTTCTTTGTTCAATTCATTAAGATACAGCTCTTTTCCGTGGCGAACGACATAGGTGCCATTTTCGGCGATGAACAAAAGCCGATTCTTGATCTTATCGAATTTTTGCTGCAAATTATAATACTGTCGGCCGCTGGCCACAGAAAACATGATTCCCTTGTCTGTGAGCCTTTGTTCCATCTCCCAAAAATCAGGATGAATCTCATGTTGATCATTCAACAACGTTCCATCCATATCTACCACAATCAATTTAATCATTCTCAATTTTTTAGAGCGGCAAATATAGAAAAAGGAAATGCATTAAGGAGAATCAGAACTGGTGGGAATAGGAGTTTTTTTTCCCATGGTATTCGGCAGATGATGAACTCCCAGCTCATAAATGGCTTTTATGTTAGCCAGTTTTTCCCTTCGCAAAAGATTTGGTTCTGTTTTGTATTGGGCGGAAAATGCCGGAAATCCTACATAATTCAGCCCCAGGTGTTTTGCGATATAAAGGGCACGGGGCAAATGAAAAGCCTGGGTAACCACTACGGCATTTGAAACGTTATAGATCTTGGAGGAACGAAACATACTGTCATAAGTATCAATCCCGGCCGGATCTGTGAAAATATCTTCTTCGGGAACGTTCTTTTCAATTAAATAATTGCGCATGGCGTTAACTTCATCATAAGTGTCTTCGCGATGATCGCCGCTCAATAAAAAGTTTTTCCCTTTGCCATTCCTGTAAAGTTTAAGTGCCGTATCTACCCGATCCTGAAGAATGGGAGATAGCTGCCCATCGGAATGTACACTGGCGCCTAAAACAATGATCGTGTTAACCGGTGTAACTTCGCCTAGTTTATGATAAACCAATTCTGCAGTAGAGCTCTTTATATAGTAGCTAAGTCCCCAGATAAAAATAATAGCAAATATGAGAGCTAAGAGACTTGCAAATAGTATTTTTTTATTCTTTTTCATAGCCTTCCGGGAACTACGGTATAAACGGAAAATGTTTAAATGTAGTATTTATAAAGATGCTTAAGAAATACGAGAAATAAATATTTAAACAGTTTTTATAAGCAGAATTTATTGTGAAAAAGTTACTTGCAGCCATTTATGATTAAATTTGAAAGTAAGAATATGATTTTATGGAAAATATAGAAGCTTTACAATGGCGTTATGCCACAAAAAAGTTTGATGAAAACAAGATCCTTCCAAAAGAAAAAATAGACATTCTTAAGAGTGCCTTTAATCTTACGGCCACTTCGTATGGTCTGCAGCCCATTAAACTGGTGCTTGTTCAAAATAAGGATCTTCAACATAAATTAATGGAATTCAGCTGGGGGCAAAAACAGATTTCGACTGCCTCGCATGTGCTGATTTTTTGTATTGAAAAAAATATCGATAAGAAGTTCATCGAGACCTACTTCGAGAGAGAAAAGGAAATTCGTTCTACCCCAGATGAAATAATTGCGCCCTACAAAGAATTTTTGTTGAAGGACTTTGGCAGAAAACCCGAGGAGGAAATTAAAATCTGGGCACTTAATCAAGCCTATTTGGCCCTGGGAACTTTGCTGACTGTTTGCGCTACTGAAAAAATAGATTCCTGCCCTATGGAAGGATTTTCTCCTGAAAAATATAACGAACTTCTTAATCTTAAAGAAAGAAATCTGGAATCGGTTCTAGTGCTTCCTGTGGGATACAGAGCAGCTGATGACATGTTTTCTTCTTTAAAAAAAGTAAGAAAACCTTTGTCTGAAGTAATAGTTGAGATAAATTGACTAAATAACTGGGAATTAAAACTTTAAAAATAAATTCCTACAAAATTAATATCCCACATATTGAGTGATTTCCAGCCCGTAACCAATCATTCCAACCCGTTTGGTCTGCTGGGAATTGGATAGTAATTTGATTTTATGAATTTCCAAATCGTGAAGGATTTGAGCGCCTATTCCAAAATCTTTGGTGTCCATTTTTACCGGAGGAGCTTTTACTTCTCCTCTGGTTTGTACCTCCTTAAGTTCGCTTAATCTTTTTAATAGATTTAGAGACTGGTTGGCCGGGTTTATAAAAACAATTGCTCCTTTTCCTTCTTCATTAATAGCCTTGAACATGCCGTCTAATTTCTGGTCGGCATTGTTGGTAAGTGTACCCAGGATATCGTTGTTTACGAGGGTGGAATTTACTCTCACCAGGATTTCTTCGTTTGGTTTCCAGGAGCCTTTGGTTAAAGCGATGTGAACCTGGTTATTGGTAGTCTGGTTGTAAGCTCTCAGCCGGAAGGTTCCAAAGCGGGTATTGATATCGAAATCTTCCTTTTTCTCTATCAGGGAATCATGTTTCATTCTGTAGGCCACCAGGTCTTCGATGGAAACAAGTTTCAGATCGAATTTTTCGGCAACGTCCATGAGTTGAGGTAACCGTGCCATCGTACCGTCTTGGTTCATGATTTCAACTATTACGCCCGCAGGTTGAAAACCTGCCAAACGTGCGAAATCAATAGCAGCTTCTGTATGGCCGGTTCTTCTTAATACTCCGCCTTCTTTTGCTTTTAAAGGAAAAATATGTCCCGGGCGGCTTAAGTCTGTGGGCTTAGTATTGGGATGAATTAGGGAATGAACCGTTTTTGCTCTGTCTGAAGCGGAAATTCCTGTGGTTACACCCTGTCCTCGTAGATCTATCGAAATGGTAAAGGCGGTTTCCATGGGATCGGTATTATTACCCACCATCATGTCCAGTTTAAGTTCTTTACATCGGGCTTCGGTAATAGGGGCGCAAATAAGCCCGCGGCCATGGGTTGCCATGAAATTGATCATTTCGGGAGTTACTTTCTCTGCCGCTGCCAAGAAATCTCCTTCATTTTCGCGGTCTTCATCGTCTACAACGATTATTATTTTTCCTTCTCGAATATCATCTATGGCTTCTTTTATGCTGTTTAGTTGAATATTTGCTTTGGATTTAGAGGAAATTTTGGGTTCCATGGCTAAGATTTCGAATTTGTTGCAAAGGTATTTAATCTATTTGGGTTCCCTCTTCATCCAGCCCAATTTTTTCAGAAGCTTGAGAAACGGATCAACAAAGTTTCCAAAGGCCAGTAACCCCTGATCTGTAGTGGCTCTGTAGGTGAAAAGAACGCCCAGTGGAAGCATGATAAAAGTGGAAAGCCAGGAGGCAATGAAAGGACTTAAACTTCCGTCTACCGCGCTATTTTTAGCGAAGATCCCTATAAAGTGGTAGGTTAGGAACATAAGAATAGCTATCACCATGGGGAGGCCCATCCCGCCTTTTCGAATAATTGCTCCTAAAGGAGCGCCCACGAAAAAGAGAATGATACAGGAAACCGCAAGGGCATATTTTTCATGCAGTGCTATTTCAAATTTATTTAATTGCCGGGAAGAATTTTTAAACTCATCTTCTTTGATTGAAATGTTGGAAATTGCAGCATTTACAGTTCCTAAAGAAAGATTTACAATTTGTAGCGCCACTTTTGGCTCATAGATTTCCAGAAGAGATTTCTTAAATCGCAATACAGTATCCTTGGCTTTATAGGCAGCTTGAAATCGGGTTGCGCCGGTGCGGCTGTACATGACCTTTGCATAGCTATCCATTTCCTGATTGTAGGAAGTGGAAAAAGAATCGATACTTTTTTTAAGTTCGGAAGCTTTCAGCATATTTTGAGAGTTCCGGTAATTCTCATCGTTAAGATCTACGTTGTTGAAATTGGAAAGATCTATATTGATGGTGTATTGTTTAAAATAGCTTTTGGCAAACGGTTTTTTAGAACGTTGAGAGGGTTCTGTGGTTTGAATTTCATTGTAATAATTGCCGTCGTTGAGAATCAAGGAGAGCATATCGCTGTCTGTGCTTCCTTCCAGTTTTCCTTTTTTAGCTTTTATCACCGTAAAATTTCCCCCACGCGCGGCTTTCTGATGAATTATCACATTGTGCAGAAACTGGCCGTTTTCCCCGGTTTTCTTATCTACTTTTATATTATAATCGCCTACATCATTAAAAATCCCTTCAGAAATAGCCATGGCTGGTTTTAACTGGGCGATATTTTTTCGAAGATTTATAGATTTGAATTCGGCTGCTGGTATTACATCATTAGCAAAAAAGAATGCGGTAACACTAACAAAAAGAATAAAAACCGTAAGACTTCTCATCGCTCGCTGCAGGGAAATACCCGAAGATTTCATCGCGGCGAATTCATAATTTTCGGCGAAATTTCCGAAGGTCATGATGGAAGTAAGCAGGATCGTTAAGGGCAATACCAGCGGAACCAGCTTGGGAGAAAAATACAAAAGGAATTTAAAGATAATGTCTATATCCAGATCTTTCCCTGCAAGCTCTCCTATGTACAGCCAGATCGTCTGGAGTACGAAAATGAACATTAAAATTATAAAAACAGAAAAAAATGTTTTTAGGTAACTTACTAATATATAGCGATCTAGTATCTTCAATCTAATCTAATCGGTTAATGTAATAATCTTTGTAGTTATCTTCGCTGAAAGAAAAGAGGTTGCTGGGTAATTGCTGATTTGTTTTAAAACTTCTTACGGTAATGGTAATTTTTGTGCCGTTGTCCTGAGTTTGAATAAGATTGTAAATATGTTTGGTTTGTGCATCTATTCCCAATAAAATATTTTTTACATCTGCGTTACTGTCTATGGGAGTAAGTTTTATGTATTGGATTTTACGGCCTTTAACATCCTGCAGAATATCCCATTTATAGGTGTACCCGTCTTCATAAAAGCTGAACATTTTGCTGGGTGTAATATTATTATCTTCATCGGGATTGTAGGTGGCGATGTTGATCTCTTTATCTTCAGGAATTATGGTGTAAACTTTTTTTCCGTCAAAAAGCTGGGTAGTACCCATGAGATTTAACAGGTATTTATCTCCCTTTATACTAACATCTCCGCGGGTTTCCTGATTTACATTTTCCTCCACATTCTCCAGGGACTACTTGAAATCGATTACCATATTGTCGTAGGCTTTCACTTTTGAAGATACTTCATTCAATAAATTTTTCGCTTTAGCCGAATTTTGGGCATTTGCAGAAAAGATACTCATAAAGGCGATTAATAAAATACTTATGCGTTTCATTGTTGATTTTTTAGTTATTGCTTTCTCCATTTAATAATTGATCTAATGAAGCCATATCTGTTACCAATACCTGCCGGGCTTTACTTCCTTCGAATGGGCCAACAATTCCTGCAGCTTCCAGCTGATCGATAATCCTTCCTGCACGATTGTAGCCTAATTTGAGTTTTCGTTGCAGTAAAGAAGCCGATCCCTGCTGGGCAATTACGATAACTTCTGCGGCTTCGCGGAACAATTTGTCCCGCTCGCTTACATCAATATCAATACCTGTGCCACTATCCTCGCTTTCGTACGCAGGAAGCTGGTGGGCATCGGGATAGGCTTTTTGGGAACCGATAAATTCGGTTATTTTATCAACTTCCGGAGTGTCTACAAAAGCGCATTGCAGACGTATAAGATCGTTCCCCTGGGTAAATAGCATATCTCCACGCCCGATAAGCTGATCTGCACCCTGACTGTCTAAAATGGTTCGGGAATCGATTTTTGAAGTCACCCGAAAAGCAATGCGGGCCGGGAAATTCGCCTTTATTATTCCTGTTATTACATTTACAGATGGGCGTTGCGTGGCAATTATTAAATGGATACCAATGGCCCGTGCAAGTTGAGCCAGTCGTGCAATGGGAGCTTCTACTTCTTTACCTGCAGTCATTATTAAATCGGCAAATTCATCGATAACCAGCACGATATAGGGCAAAAACTTATGTCCATTTTCCGGATTGAGCTTCCGGGCTTTAAATTTTACATTGTATTCCTTAATGTTACGAACCATCGCATCTTTCAGCAGATTGTACCGATCATCCATTTCAATACATAAGGAATTAAGCGTGCTAATAACCTTGGTATTGTCAGTAATAATGGCTTCTTCGGTATCGGGGAGTTTTGCCAGGTAATGTCTTTCAATCTTATTAAAAAGGGTAAGTTCTACTTTCTTGGGGTCTACCAGTACGAACTTTACTTCTGCAGGATGCTTGCAGTAGAGCAGAGAAGTAAGTATGGCATTAAGTCCTACCGATTTCCCCTGTCCGGTAGCTCCTGCCATTAGAAGGTGAGGCATCTTGGCCAGATCTACCACGAAAGTTTCGTTAGAAATGGTTTTTCCCAGTGCCATGGGTAATTCCATTTCGGCATTTTGAAATTTGGGAGAGGCAATCACAGAGCGCATGGAAACGATTGTGGAATTCTTATTAGGAACCTCGATACCTATGGTTCCTTTCCCCGGAATAGGAGCAATGATTCTTATTCCTAAAGCAGATAAGGAAAGGGCGATGTCGTCTTCCAGGTTTTTAATTTTGGAGATTCTTATTCCTGCTTCGGGCACGATTTCATACAAAGTAACTGTAGGTCCAACTGTCGCTTTTATTTGCGCGATTTCAATTTTATAGTTTTTTAGGGTGTTAACAATGTTGTTCTTGTTCTCTTCTAATTCCTGCTGATCTACCGTTATTCCACCACCATTAAGGTTGTAATCTTTCAGAAGTTCAATAGTAGGCCACTTAAAATTCTTGAGCTCCAGGGTGGGATCAAATTCCCCGAAATCCTTTACTATTTTTTTGCTCAACGTATCTTCTTCCTCTTCCTCTTCACTGGTTTCTACTTCCATTTTTACGTCTTCGTCTACATCGGTAATGTGTGCATTTTCTTGCGTAAAAGGTTCTTTTTGAAGGGGTAATTCTTCCTTTTGTTCCGGTTCAATGACAGTTTTTTCTATCCAGTCTTTTTCTTCGTGAGTTGGTGCGGCAGCCGACTGATACCTGTTAAAATCTTCGCTTATTTCCTTCTTCTTGCTTTTGAAATACTGCCCAAGCATCTCGGGAGTAATTTTTAGACGAATTACCAGATAAGTGATTAATAAAAAGGTCAAAAGTAAAACGGTTCCTGCGAATCCTATGTAGTCCTGCAGATAATCGTTTAATTCAAATCCTACCCGACCTCCCAGAATAGGGTAGGAGCCGGAAAAAAATCCGAAGGTTACAGACATCCACAACATAACCAGAATTACCCAGAACCAGAATTTAAAGAGGTTTTTGGAACTAAAGGCGAAAAAGAGATAGATACCGGTAAGAGTTATTAGTCCGGCAATCAGAAACCCCGCTATGCCAAATCCATCAAAGATAAAGAAATCGCTTATCGCAGCACCAAATTTGCTTAACCAGTTGTGTGCAACCACATCGCGGTTACCAATTTGGGAAAGAGTACTTTGATCTGCCTGCCAGTTAAAAAGAAAGGAGGTAAAGGCAATTAACAGTGCCAGGCCCAGAAACATCAAGAAACTTCCCGCCACAACTTTTTGTTGCCGGTTTAAAGAAAAAGAAAGTTTAGAAGACTTCTTGGAAGGTGTTTTTTTGGTTTTAGCTTTCTTTTTGGCCATAAATGCACGCAGGTATTTCAGCAAAAATACAAATTAGCATCTTTTATTTTAAGTAAAAAGGTTCAATCTTTCTTTTTGCAGGAATTAAAGGTAATCCATTATAGTTTAAACCCTTTTTTATGTACATTATTGTCTAAATTAGGAATATGAAAAGATACATCTCTGTTCTGCGCGGCATCAACGTGGGAGGAAAACGCAAAATTCGGATGCTGGATTTAAAAGCACTTTACCTGCACCTGGGTTTTAAAAATGTTGTTACCTTTATTCAAAGTGGAAATGTCCTTTTTGAGACCTCTACGGAAGATTCTGAAAAAGTAATTTCAGAAAAAATAAGAAAAGGAATTCTGGAACAGTTTGGCTTTGAAGTTCCGGTGATTCTTAGAACATTAAAAGAAATGGAAGAAATAGCTGAAAGGAATCCTTTTCAGAGTTCTTCAGATACTGGAAAGCTCCACGTAACTTTACTGGCAGAATTACCAGCAGTAGAAAATTGCTCCTACCTGACCGAAGCATCATTTTTACCGGACGAATGCAGACTGATCAACCGGGAGATCTATATAAAGTGCGCCGGAAAATATAGCGATTCGAAACTCACTAATAATTTTATAGAAAATAAACTTAAAATAGCGGCAACCACACGTAACTGGAAAACTTTTCTCAAGCTTTTGGAACTGGCGCAAAATGTTCAATAAAATACATAGGGAATATAAATAATAAGGCCCACGATAAACGCAGCCACAGCGGCGAATAGAACGCCGCCGGCAGCAACATCTTTTATATATCCTATTTTTACGTGTATATCGGGATGAATAAAATCGGCGATTCCTTCAATGGCAGAATTTAGTCCTTCTGCCGCCAAAACCAGCCCGATTGCCAGGATCTGTAGAATCCATTCCGTTTTGGTGATATCAAAGTAAAAGCCCGCAAAGGTTACCAATATCGCGATTGCCACCTGCACCTGAATACTGTGTTCGGTTTTAATTAATAACCAGGCTCCTTTTATTGCATATCCGCCACCCCGAATTCTTTTTCCCAGGTAACTATTCCGCATTATAATAAGGGTTTAAGCGCCGAAAGATAGTCAGGTTCATCAGAAATGTCTGCTACCTGCTCGGTATGGATCACCTTTCCTTCTTCGTCCAGCACTACAACGGCGCGAGATAATAATCCTGCAAGAGGACCATCCATCATTTCCACTCCGTAATCTTTTCCGAAGTCACCCTGGCGAAAATCGGATAGATTTGTGACATTTTTGATGCTTTCATCGTCTACAAACCGTTTTTGGGCAAAAGGTAGATCCCGTGAAACGCAAAGAACCACGGTATTATCGAGCTGTGTGGCTTTATCATTAAAGTTTCTAACCGAAGTCGCACAAACGTTCGTATCGATGCTGGGAAAAATATTCATAATTACTCTTTTTCCCCTAAAATCTTTTAAAGTTGCTTTGGAAAGATCTGTTTTATATAATTCAAAATGGGGTGCCTTTTCTCCTGTTTCAGGCAATCTTCCGTAGGTATTAATTTTTTTATCTTTTAAGGTTATCTGCGACATAACTTATGTTGTTTTTCTATTAGAACTTAAATTTAATGTTTATGTCACAGGGATTTACTAAAAATATCATAAAAACAACAAAGGCCGTTGCGTAAAAATCAACAGCCTTTGCATTGAGTTAATTATTAGGATTTAACGATCGATGGATCCTAAAACTTTTTTTACAAAATTGTTGGCGGCATCGGTTTCAGACTCTCCTTCTGCAACCATTTTATGCACTTCAACGGCGCCACAAAGATTGGTAATAAGCTCGCCTACCACGTCCATTTCTTCCTCACTTACAGAACGAAATTCAGTAAAGCTCTCCAGAACATCGATCGCATTCTGAAGTTTTTCAACTTCATTATTCCGTTGTAAATGTTTAATTACTGGTAACTTCATTCACTAAATCTTTAAGCGGTTCGAATTTATTAGTTTGAACCTGATTGATTAAACTTCCATTTTTGAAAGCTGCAAACGTGGGAAGGTTATCTACCTTTGCCAGTTTTCTTGATTCGGGAAATTTTTCGGCATCTACCATCACAAAAACAGCAGCTTCGTTTTCGCCAGCCAGTTTTTTGAATTTTGGTTTCATAACTCTGCAGTTCCCGCACCATCCGGCCATGTACTGGACTAAGACAGTTTCATTTTCGGCAACTACTTCCTGTAAATTATCTTGTTCTAATTCCTTGACCATCTTTTATTTTTTTAATTCATACTTAGGTAAGAAGCAACACCTTCACGATCGGCATTCATGGCTTCTTTCCCTTCTTCCCAGTTAGCGGGACAAACCTCACCTTTTTCCTGAACGTGTGTATATGCATCGATTAATCGCAAGAATTCATTTACATTTCTTCCAAGTGGCATATGATTTACACTCTCGTGGAAAATGGTTCCTTCTTCGTCAATAAGGTAAGTGGCACGATAGGTTACGTTATCGCCTTCTACAGTTACCACGCCGGTTTCTTCGTCAAAATGTTCGTCGGAGATATCAAGGATGCCCAATTGAGCACTCAGGTTTCTGTTTGAATCGGCAAGGATGGGGTAGGTTACACCTTCAATTCCTCCGTTATCTTTTGGAGTATTTAACCAGGCAAAATGAACTTCCGGAGTGTCACAAGAAGCTCCGATCACCATTACGTTTCTTTTTTCAAATTCTTTTAATGCTTTTTGAAAAGCGTGTAATTCGGTAGGGCACACAAAAGTGAAATCTTTTGGATACCAGAAAAGAATTACTTTCTTATTGTTTTTCTGAGCTTCTTCCAAAACGTTTATTTTGAAAGTATCTCCCATTTCATTCATCGCGTTTACGCTTACGTTGGGAAATTTTCTTCCTACTAAGGCCATAATATATTTTATTTTAAAGGTTATTAAATTTCAATTGCAAAAATAGAATTATCTCTCGCACTAAAAACGATAGTAAATTTTAATTTTTTATGAAAAAATAGATTTCCTTTATGAGTGAAAGAAGAGTTAATAGAAGGACTTTATACTTATAAGAAAACAAGGTGGTCTAAGTCATTAAAAATTAAGATTTTGCGGTGGTTAACTGTCGAATTTTGATGCTGAAGGCAGCGAAAATAAGCGTCATAAACGGACTTATTATATTGAAAAAACAATAACCAACATAGGAATAAGTAGATACTCCTAAAACACCACTATGATAAGCTCCACCTGTATTCCAGGGAACCAGTACCGAGGTTACAGTTCCTGAATCTTCCAGAGAACGACTTAAATTTTCGGGGGCCAGCCCTTTATCGCGATAAGCCTGGGCAAACATTTTACCGGGAACCACAATGGCCAGGTATTGATCTGAAGCCGTTAAATTAAGGAATACACAACTTCCTACTGTACTGGCAAAGAGCCCAAAGGTGTTGTGAAATAAATGAAGGAGGCCGTCGCTTATCCTTGCCAGGGCACCAATAGCTTCCATTATTCCGCCAAAAACCATCGCGCAAAGAATAAGCCAGATGGTATTTAACATTCCTTCCATTCCTCCTGAAGAAAATAATCCATTCAGGTTTTCATCTGGTGTAGCAACCGAGGTGCTCGTGGTAATCGCATTCATGATGCCGCGGTACCCGCTTTCAAAATTTAAGGTTTTTACCCCTGCGATATCGGCGACTATAGAGGGCTGGAATATTAAAGCTGCTCCTGCGCCTAATAAGGTTCCTATTAGCAAAGCTATCAAT
>JBAVQO010000531.1:0-2058 GCA_049694135.1 Gillisia sp.
CAAACTGCTAGAAAACACAGGAGAAGTCGCCATAATTTCACATCTTCATAAAAAAGATTATGCACCTGTAAAAGAGCTTTTTTCAACTTTTCCAAATATAAATACCCTGGGAATTTCATGTGACGAAGATCGGGGAACGGTGATAGAACTCAGGTTTTTAGATCAGAACAATCGTCTGGAGAAACAAACCGCATTTATGAATCCTATTTTACCGAAGGATGTGGAACCTTTTCTGGATGCTGAAGCTTTTGTTTTTGTGCCCATTACCGATTTTGAAATCTCCCTCAGCACACTTCGATATCTTAAAAAAAACAGCAAAGGAATTATAATTTTTGATGCGCACGGCCAAACCACAGCTATGAATATCAATGGAAACAGGGAGCGCAAATTTTGGACCGATCGCGATGAATGGCTTCCTTTTATAGATGTGCTAAAGATGAACCTGGAAGAATCTCTTTGCTGTTGGTTTAAAAATGAATATGCCCTCGAAGAAATGGGGGAATTAGACGAAAACAAAACAGATCATCTCGATGATTTCGCGGAGTATGTGCTGAATAAAGGCGTGAAAATATTGTATGTCACTCTCGATTCCCGCGGTTGCGTAGCTTATTCAAAGAACAACGGGAAAATTCAAAAAGATTGGATTCAATCTGTTCCGGTTGATGAAGTTATAGATACCACCGGGTGTGGAGATTCTTTTGCCGGTGGGCTTGCCTATGGTTTTGTTGTGCATAACAATCTTATAAAGGCCGCGCAGTTTGCCAATACCCTTGGCGCCCTGAGAACCCAGGGAAAAACCTACGAAGTATTCAAAAACTTACACGAAACCGAAGAAATTATCAAAAAACACTATAAATAACTTCGTAGCCGTTGCCTTCAAGAATACTTGTGTTACGGCTGAATTTCTTCGGCTAAAAAAGATCCTTTTACATCTCGTTTAGAGCCCGGCTGATTTCATCGAGTTTGGGAGTAAGAATTACTTCTATTCTTCTGTTTTTCGCACGGCCTTCCGGAGTTTCATTACTTGCCACCGGTGCAAATTCGCCCCGTCCTGCGGCGGTTAGATTCTGCGCATCTATGCCTTTGTTTTCCTGAAGAATATGAACGATGGCGGTTGCCCTTTTGGTAGAAAGGTCCCAGTTATCCTTCAATTCACCTTTTCCGCCGTAAGGAACATTATCTGTATGTCCTTCAATTAAGACAGAAATATCGGGATTTTGAGCCAATACCTGCCCCAATTGTTCTACTGCCTCTTTCCCATCTTTATTTACCGCCCAGCTGCCGGAATCGAACAGCAGTTTGTTTTCCATAGAAACGTACACCTTTCCATTTCTCTGCTCCACGGTCAATCCTTTTCCTTCAAAATTGGTAAGGGCATCGGAAACCGCATTTTTTAACGCATTCATTTTGGCATCTTTTGCCGCAATAATTCCCTCCAGCTCATCGATACGTTTGCCACGGGCATTCAAATCCTTTTCCAGCTTTTCGAGCCGTTGCTGCTCGGCGACGAGATTGTTCTCCTTCTCTTCCAATTCTGCCAATAGCTGCCGATTTCGCTTAGAGTTTTCGGAAAGGGCACTAGAACTGGTTTTGTCTAAAGCATCATAAGAATTCTGAAGATCCTGATAGTCTTTTTGCAAATCTTCAATTTTTTTTTGAAGCTCTTCCTTTTGTGAAGAAAGCGCTGCATATTCATCTTTTAATTCTGAAATTTTCCGAAGATTTTCTGCTCTTTCCTGCTGAAGTTCACTATTAAGAGAGGCATTTTTTTCCTGCTCCTTATCGTATTTCGACTGCAGATCGTTATAAACTTTTGAAGATACACAAGAAGTGAAACTGCTGGCAAGTATCAAAATAGCTAAACAAATACGTAGCATAGGCATAAAAATTTTATTCAATTTCTACCAAAACCGGACAATGATCGCTGTGCATGGCATCGCGTAAAATTACCGCTCTTTTCAATTTTTCCTGAAGTGGTTTTGCAACCAAGCTGTAGTCTAACCTCCAGCCTTTATTGTTCTTCCTGGCATTTGCACGATAGCTCCACCATGAATAATG
>JBAVQO010000532.1:0-4931 GCA_049694135.1 Gillisia sp.
CTTAATATAGCCCAAAAGTTAAAAATTGTTAAAGCGGGACCAATTCGGTGACCAATTTTTTTATACCATCTGGGGATACTTGTAAACGCTGCAAACTTTAAAAATTGGTCGTTCCCTCCGACTCCACTTTTTGAGTAGCAAACTCAATCAAAAACCCCGAAATCCCAGGATTTACGGGGTTTTTCATTTTTAAGGATGTCATATAATATCAAATAAATGCAACTTAAGCGAGACCAATACGGTGACCTAGTCGATGACCGATTTTATTATTGTGGGAAAATCAGCTAAACAGAAGTAGTGGAAAAAAATAACACAACATAAACAAGCACCTATCTCTAGTGAAAAAAAGTTTCGTATGAGATACGGATTAAAGATCGGCCATAACTATTTTCAGATGAATTTCAGAATTTCCATATTCACTAAGGTTTTACATAAGTCACGGAAGATACCGCCACGGAATCACTGGAAGATTTTTTTTCATAGAAAACTACCCAGGTGGTTTCTTTGGACTTCTTGGGAACATAAGAAATGGTTACAGTAGACGAAGCTTTTAATTTTCCCTGCTGGAACAGATCTAAATTAACGGTAGCACTTTGTGCGCTTTCTTCTCCCACGTTCCTAACTGTGACTTCATACGCCAAATGCTTCATAGAAGGAACATACCGTGTATGCACTACGAGACTTGGAGGCCCTTCTTTTTTGGTCGCTATCTGGAATACAAGATAACCAGCGAGTGTGACAAATACTAAACATCCGAAAAAAAAGGTGAGCATCTGAACAAAATTTTTGTTTTTGTTTACTTTGATCATATACTTTATTTAGCACCGATTAATAATCTTCCAGCCGATCCTCCTAACGAGGAAGGAATTAACAGAACGATGATCTCACTAATGATTACGTCAGGGTAACTTCCATCAAACCTTCCAAAGAACCAAAGAAAACCTATAGAAACTATCAATCCCGTCAAATTACCGATAAGGACATGTAGCAGGATTTCCCGGGTTTTCATTTTTCTCTGAGTGGAATTTATAAAATCACTAAAAACGATAATTATAAAGCCCAACAATACAGACACAAATATCATCAGCAATAAATTCCAGTACGAGCTCACCAATGCCAATTCCACAATTTCTTCAGTAGGCGCTACATTAGAAGCGAAAACCACCGCCCCGCATACGCCTAGAATAAGCATTTGTACCGTTCCTTTTTTATCTCTTTTATCACTGGTACTTTCTCCTTTAGAACTCTGCTGCCCGAGTTGAGATTTTCCTATGGAAATACCTATAGCAACAATCATAGATTCAATGATGACCTTTCCCGTAATCTCGTTAAACGACATTGAGAAATTAATTTTATTTATGAGAAAAAGAAAACTGGCACTAACTATAAAAGCGAGACCTATTTCTTCCAGAGAATCTCTCGTTATATCTATCAAATTTGCATCTTTTCTCATTCCGGCAAATTTGTTATAACCCAAAAGCAATAATAATGTTGTAAATATACAGGCAAGCAATTTTTCGGGTGAGACTATAAACCCCGCCCACCAGACCTCCATGGTATAGAGTAAAGGAAGGCTAAACAGAAGTCCGCCAATAATTCCGCGTCCGTATTTTTTTAAAGTTTGTTTCTGAGATTCCATGAAGTATTAAAGATAGATAAAAAGTAAAATAATAATTTATTCATTTTCGTAATTAATATGCCCGATTTCAAAACAATCCATTTTCTTACAGTGACAGCTGAATTACTCCCAAGAAATTTTATCTGCTTGCAAGAAACTTAGAAGGAGTATTAAAATAATGATCAAAATTATACAACATATTATAGATATTCGCCCCCTCCACAAGGATCCTTTTAATATGTACTGCTCAAAAACGTTGAGCGAAAGATACTTATGAACGCTGATTTTCAGTGCCGTTTTTCCTTCCGGAGTTATATTTACAAGACCTTCACGAGTAAGTTTGATAAGACCATTTTTGTGTAAAAAAGTAAATAATTGTCTTTCCCTTTCCTTCTTCATTTTAGGTAGGGAAATAGGGCGCTCTACAGCAAAACGTAATAGATATTCGTCTTCTGGTGCCATTTTCAGCAGTTTGGGACCCGTAATTTACTTTATATGTATTTGGTTCAAGTTAAAGCGAACATAATTTATTTCTATCTGCTCATTTGAATTCCTCCTATTCCCAAATGAAAACCTGAAATGGAGCGAGAAGGTAATGATGGTACTATAAACCAAACCGGTAGAACAAATAATTATTTTTGAAGCTGTTTTAAATGGCGCTACCTCCAGAGAGATTAAGGTTTTACTGGGAGATTAAATTGGCATAGAACCCACACCGTCTGCAAAACGGGATTTTTGTATCGCTATATTTTTTCAATTGAACAGTGACAGCGTACCATGGGCCGCCATTATCGCAGCGTTCTTCTGCAGTTTGTGGAACGTTTCGGGCCCTTCAGTTTCGGCCTCGTTATCGAAAAAAATTACGTTTGGAGTTCCTTTCTTTCGCAAATAATTACTCAGGATCTTATTGGTATGGTAAGTAGCCGTTTGGCGCTTCAAAAAAGCTTCGTAATCTTCTAATCTGCTGATCTGGAATTCGGTATCAATATATCCAAACCCCTGATACTGTCCCTCTTTCACCAGTACAAAACCCTCTTCGTTATAGCTACGCCCCTTTTCTCTAATCACAAAAGTCGAGGAATCCTCTTTTAGAGAAGCAATGGCTTCTGTCACTTTAGTGTTATATGCATCTACTTCCTCTTTTCCAGAACATATCCCTTCACAGCTCACAATGCTGTAATGTGAACATTCCTGAACATTGGTTTGCAGACTGCAGTACTTGGGACACAGATGAAATTCCCTGCACAGGTATTCCAGCTTCTCCTGCGCCAGGGCCCGGCTATAAAAAATGCCAATGGATTCTCTGAATTTAGAGGTCTTTTCCATTGCCAGCTGAAGGATACCACGTTTATTGGTATATCCCACAATGCGGTAAACGGGACCGGGACGTTTCTGCGCCCTGTTGAACTTTGGATAGTATTTCCTGATGCATTCGGCCTCCAGGAGCAGGGCGATCAATTCATTACCCGTAGTTTCATGATCTATATGAAAAGTTTCCTGCCCCAGTTGATACTCTTTACTCATGCGGTCATAGAAATGGGAAACCACGCGTTTCTTTAAATTTACCGCTTTACCCGCATAAATTACCTTATGCTGCCGGTCTTTGAACAAATAGATACCCGGAGAGTCAGGTAACTCATTAATTTGTTCTGCTTCAATATGCGGAGGTAAAGTTGCCTGGCGGGAGCGAGCGTGAAGAAAAGAATTGATCAGTTCAAAATTGTTGTCCAGGCACAGTAAGCGTTGAAAGAGGATCACCGTAGCATCTGTATCTCCTTCTGCACGGTGACGATTAGAAATCGGAATACCTATGGAATCACACAATCTGCCCAGGCTGTAGGAAAATAATCCCGGAATTAATTTTCGGGAAAGGCGTACTGTACAGAGTTTTTTTCGAGTATAATCAAATCCCAACTCACGGAATTCATTCCGCAGCACATTGTAATCAAAATTTACATTATGAGCTACAAAAATGGCATCCCGAGTGAACTCTTCCACTTTCTTTGCCACCTCAGGAAATTTTGGCGCATCTTCCAGCATAGTGTTATCAATTCCGGTAAGTGCGGTAATATGTCGGGGAATACTCTTTTCGGGATTGATAAGAGAGGTGAATTTATCTACTATAACTGATCCCCGAAGCAGCACTATACAGATTTCGGTAAGACGGTTTCCATTTATGCCCCCACCCGTGGTTTCCACATCAATAACGGCAAATAATTGGTTTTCCATAGCAGCTCTTTCCGAAGTAGTAAATTTAAAAATTAATCTGGAAGTGTTGGAAAAAATCCAATAAAATGGAAGGAATCCATCCAAAAAAAATTGACAACTTAAGAAGACTTACTAATTTTTGAATTCTAAAAAAGAAGACAAAGATTATTTTTGGGCTCTTTCCGGCACCAAAACCGTTCTAAAACCCACGTGTTCGTGGGCAGAATCGGGTGTGCTCATCATTCTTGCCGAAATTCGATAACTGGAACAATAGGACGCATTGCATAAATAAGATCCTCCTTTTATAATTTTTTCTGATGTTCCGCTTGCAGGATTATAGGCTTTTGTCGCCCCAGGTGGATTTTTCACCATTCCTTTTTCTGAAAGATCCCTGTAGTAATTAATATTATACCAATCCTGCGTCCATTCCCAAACATTCCCCGCCATATCATAAAGACCGAACTTGTTTGGAGGAAATGATCTTACCGGCGCCGCGCCTTCAAAACCATCTTTTTTGGAATTAGTAGTAGGAAATTCGCCTTCCCAGGTATTGGCATGTGCAGATAATTCTTTATCGCTGTTTCCCCAGGTATATTTTGACTTTCCCATTCCTCCTCTTGCGGCATATTCCCATTGAGCTTCGGTGGGTAATCGTGTTCCCGCCCATTTGCAGTAAGCCAGAGCGTCTTCATAAGAAACCTGCACTACCGGATAATTTTCTTTTCCCTCAAGGGTACTTTTCGGGCCATAAGGATGTTTCCAATTGGCACCGATCTTCCATTCCCACCACTGTGAATAATCGTATAAATTAGGAACACTGGATTTGGTTTTTTTAAAAACCAGGGATCCCGGCTGTAATAAAGAATCGGCGGGTTTGGGAGTTCCCGGCGGTAATTGCTTCTTCAGCTCATTCCAATCTATTTTTCTTTCCGCCACGGTCACGTATCCGGTCTCTTTTATAAATCGGGCAAATTGTGCATTCGTAACTTCAGTAGCATCCATAAAAAATCCGTCTACAGCTACTGGATGTGCCGGTTTTTCAGCATTTTTCGCCATTGTATCTCCGGGAACAGCGCCCTGTATAAATTTTCCTCCGGGAATCCAC
>JBAVQO010000533.1:0-1809 GCA_049694135.1 Gillisia sp.
TTACAGGGAGCAACGGAAAAACCACCGTAACAAAATGGGTTTATGAAGTGTTGAAGGCAGGCGGAATTGCGGTAGCAATGGGCGGAAATGTGGGAAACAGTTTTGCGTGGCTTGTTGCCGAAGATGAAGAAGAAAAAAACGAATGGTATGTGCTGGAATTAAGCAGTTTTCAGCTGGATGGCATTATTGATTTTAAACCTCATATCGCGGTTTTAACCAATATTACACCAGATCATCTGGACAGATACCATTACAACATGCAGGAGTACGTGAATTCCAAATTCCGTATTACTGAAAACCAGACAGAAGAAGATTATTTTATTTATGATGACGACGATGAGGTAATAAAAAATCAATTGAAAAAAAGCCATATAAAGGCAAGAGAGTTACCATTCTCTCTTCAGAAGAAACAGAAAAATGGCGCCTATATAGAAGACAACAATATTAAAATAACCATAAATAACACCCACTTTATCATGCCCACATCATCTTTAGCACTTGAAGGCAAACACAACACCAAAAATGCCATGGCAGCTTCTACAGTTGCTCAATTACTCAGAATTCGTAAAGAAACCATACGTGCAAGTATGGAAAATTTTCAGGGAGTGGAACATCGGCTGGAAAAAGTACTTAAGATCAATAACGTCTTGTACATCAACGATTCTAAAGCTACCAACATAAACGCCACTTATTATGCCCTGGAAAGTATGGAAAACGAAACCGTCTGGATCGTAGGAGGGGTAGATAAAGGTAACGATTACCGCGAATTACTGTCTCTGGTTAACGAAAAAGTGAAGGCTATTGTGTGTTTGGGTATAGACAATTCAAAAATATTTGAAGCCTTTGGTAATTGTGTGGATTTAATGGTAGAAACGCAGTCCATGGCAGAAGCGGTACAAATGGCTTATAAAATTGCTGATAAAGGCAATACGGTGTTGCTTTCTCCCGCCTGTGCCAGCTTCGATTTATTCGAAAATTATGAAGATCGCGGAAGACAATTTAAAGAAGCGGTTAGAAATTTATAATTCATTTAACCTGATTAGAATAATTCAGAAAGAAAAAGATAGTTAACAAACAACAGGCAAATAAACACGGGAACAATAATGAACAACTTCTTTCAAAATCTTAAAGGCGATAAGGTAATCTGGGCCACTACAGGTTTGTTGGCACTGTTCTCCTTTATTCCGGTTTACAGCGCGAGCAGTAACCTGGCCTATCTTTATGGCGATGGAAGTACCTTTCATTTTCTGGTAGTTCATTTTTTTCATTTGCTTTTGGGCTTTTGTTTGCTCTTTGCCGTTCACAGAATACCATACCGGTATTTCAAAGGCCTTTCCATTTTAATGCTTCCGGTAGTCATCGTTCTTTTAATTTATACTATTGCCCAGGGAACAACTATTGAAGGAGGATACGCCAGCCGATGGATTCAAATTCCGTTTGTGGGAGTAACGTTCCAGACTTCTACATTGGCTTCGGTGGTACTAATGATTTATGTGGCGAGATATCTTACGCGAATCGCAGATAAAACCGTGACTTTTAAAGAAACCATCCTGCCATTGTGGTTGCCTGTCGCCGTTGTACTGTTATTGATTTTGCCTGCTAATTTTTCTACCACGGCCATAATTTTCACAATGGTGATGATGTTGGTGTTTTTAGGGGGATATCCCTTTAAATATATTTTGCTCGTATTGGGTGCGGGAATCCTGGTGCTCTCCCTCTTTATTCTTACGGCAAAAGCCTTTCCGGGACTTTTACCCAGCAGGATAGATACCTGGACCAGCAGGATAGAAAATTTTGCTAATGATGATG
>JBAVQO010000534.1:0-3280 GCA_049694135.1 Gillisia sp.
CCATGAGAAAAACCTGATTAAATACCGGCCACAACCATGGGATCCAGATACTCTTGAAGCCATAAACGAAAGTTAGTGTAACCAGCCACATGGTTCCAGAAATATCAAACATGCCCGAGGCATTAGAAAGCCCCAGCATATACCAGGGCAGATCTTTTCCACCCAAAAGGTAATCGTCCTTACTTTTTTCGGCTTTTTTTCGCAATGCAAGGCCTATGACGACCGTACCAATGAGATAAAGTAAGATTATTGTAATATCGAGGCCTTGTAACATCTTCTCTTCGGAATTATTTTTTCCTCCTAATTTTCCTTACCGCTGGAAGGAACAGTATCTCTTCTTTACTGGCAAATTCTTTAAAATTTTCCTCAGAAATTTCCCCCGGAAAGGTGGCGAAATAATGGGAAGGGCGGGCGTTTCTCCACAACAGGAACCACGCGATACCTGAATCTTTTATTCCTGGAAGAAGAGTTTCTGTCCACCACTGGGGATCGGCACCAAAATTCACATTTCCAGTTTCAGTAAGAGCAAAAGGTTTCCCGGCTAAAACAGCCTTTTCCCGAATGATCTTCAGGTTTTCCTGAAGCTGTTTAACAAAGGCCTCATTCCCTGAATGATTATAAACATCAACGCCCAGGATATCGACAAAATCATCACCCGGATAATATTTATCGTACTCTTCCTCACTACTCACAGTATTTGGCGAGTATGCAAAAAGCAGGTTATGCACTCCATTTTTCTCGAGTAACTTATGTGTTTGCCGCCAAAGCTCCTTGTAATCTTCAGGCGAAACATTTTTACCGCCCCACCAGAACCAAGAACCATTCATCTCATGGAAAGGCCTAAAAACAACAGGAATTGCTTTTCCTTTTTCATCTTTTAGAGACTTTAAAAAATTCGACAATCTTTCGATCCACAGCTCAAATTTTTGTCGTTCGCTTCCCTCTTTTAGAATAGCGGGCACTGCCGGGGTAGGATCCCATGCGTTCCCATTATTGACGGGATTGTCTAAGTGCCAGCTCATGCAGATTACTGCTCCCTTCCTATTCATTTTGCGAATGTGTTTACGCATCAAAGCAAAAGAAACAGAATCCAGATTTTGAACATTTCCCAACTCCACATGTCCCAGGTCAAATCCTTCTACCGCAGGAAATTTACCAGTGATAGATTTAATATCACTTCGGAAGATACCCGGTGCATCTTCATCCTTCCAACCTACTCCATACATAGTGGCGTCCTGCTGACCGAAAGCCATTCCTTCTTTCTGAATCCGTTTGATGTTATAGTACAACAGTTTGGTCTCTTTTGTAGCTACCGCATCGGCTGTGTGCACTGTAGAGAGATCTACTTTTGAGGATTTACATGAAAAAAGCTGTAGCAGAACAGCCAAAATAAGTGATCTTGTGACAAAATTTTTTAGTCTAACAGTAACAAAAGGATGCTTTTCTGGCAAAATTTTTTATTTTTCTTTTAATCTTGGCTTATTTTTAACCCGCGATATTTGATAAATATTTCATTGTTTGATTCCAAGATTGGTTATTCTCAAAAATAAGCTACTATTTCGTATCTAATTAATATGATTTTGTCATTTATTAATAAAATTTTTTCCTGATAAGATATTACTAGGATATGGATCAAGATATACACCGGGAAATTACCCCGCTTTCGCCGCAAGATAGTTTTCTGGTCTTTGATCGCATAAAAGACGACTTCGACTTTCCTATTCATTTTCACCCCGAATTCGAACTCAATTTTATTTTAAACGGGAAAGGCGTGCGTCGTGTCGTAGGAGATCACATGGAAGAGATAGAAGACATTGAACTCGTGCTTGTTGGTCCAAACCTTCAACACGGTTGGGAATTGCATAATTGCCGCAAAAAGGATATACATGAAATTACGATACAATTTCACAATGATCTTTTTGATGCCGGGCTTTTGAGCCGAAGGATCATGAAACCGATCAAAGATATGTTCGAAAGATCTGCTCATGGAATTCTTTTTTCCAGAAAGGTCTCTGAAGAAGTTTCTCCAAGAATAATGGCATTATCCAAAATTGATTCGATGGATTATTTTCTGGAACTCATCTCCCTTTTGCACGACCTGGCGATCTCCAGGCACCAACACCTACTCTCCTCTTACACTTCCAGCAACAAAGATTTTGAGAATAGCGATAAGATAAAGGTGATTTACGAATTCGTTCAGGAGAACTATCAAAATAAAATCTCTCTTAACGAGATATCAAAAATGGTAAATATGAGTCCTGTTTCTTTCAACCGCTTCATCAAAAAAAGAACAGGTAAAACTCTTATCGAGTATGTAAATGACACCAGAATTGGTTATGCCGCGCGGTGGTTGATAGAAAAAGATCTGAGCATTGCAGAGATCGCTTTCAAATGTGGGTTCAATAGTATCGCCAATTTTAACCGGGTCTTCAAGAAAAGTAAAAGCTGCACTCCCAGCCAGTATAGGGAACAATTCAGCGGAATCAAACGTGTACTTTAGCCTCAAAAATCACAATAATGACCTTACTTAAAAACCTCACCTTTAGCCTTTTTATCTTTAGCCTTTCTATTTTTTCAGTTCAAAGCCAGGCTCCGGCAAGCTCTCCCGTTGCGAAGCATGGACAATTAAGCATTCAGAATGGACAGTTAGCTGATGAAAAGGGACAAAAAATACAATTAGAAGGCATGTCGCTCTTTTGGAGCCAATGGCAGCCGCAATTTTATAACGAAGAGACTGTTGAATACTTGGTTAATTACTGGAATATCGATTTAATAAGGGCCGCCATGGCCGTGGAACATGAAGGATATCTTGAAAATCCTGCACGAGAACTGAAAAAGGTGCAAAAAGTAATTGACGCAGCCATCAAGAAGGGGATCTATGTGATCGTAGACTGGCATGATCATCACGCACAAAACCATCTGCAGGAAGCAAAAGGATTCTTCTCAGAAATAGCAAAAAAATATGGCAATGTCCCGAATATCATTTATGAGCCATTCAATGAGCCATTAAACGTTTCCTGGTCTAAAGTTTTAAAACCCTATCATGAGGCGATTCTAAGCGAAATAAGAAGATATGATCCCAACAACATCGTGGTTCTTGGTACACCTGAATGGTCACAACGCGTAGATCTTGCAGCCAAAGATCCTATTGATGATCAAAATGTAACATATGCCTTGCACTTTTACGCTGGCACTCACAAAGAAGAGCTGCGAAAAAAAGCAGAAAAAGCTATTGATATGGGGAGACCCCTTTTTGTAACTGAGTATGGCACCGTCCTGT
>JBAVQO010000535.1:0-2678 GCA_049694135.1 Gillisia sp.
CCTTATAAGTGATGACTCCCACTGAAACTTCGGTGCCGTCCAGGAAAGATTCTATTATCACTTCATCATCTTCTTTTAAAGCGAATTTTACCGCCTGTTCAAGATTTTCGGCTTTTTTCACTTTTGTAATTCCAAAACTGCTTCCGGCTTTGTTAGCCTTTACAAAACAAGGTAATCCCACTTTTGTGATGATTTCATCTACCTGAACTTCATCGCCTTTATTCAGAAAATAATTGACAGCCGTTTTTATTCCGTAGGGTTTAAGAACGCTTATTAAATCACGTTTGTTAAAGGTAAGCGCCGCCTGGTAAAATCCGCAGGAAGTTTGAGGGATTCCCACAAGATTTAAATACGCCTGTAAAAGACCATTTTCGCCCGGAGTCCCGTGAATGGTGTTGAAAACACAGTCAAAAACGATGTTTTGGTCGTTTATTTTAACCGTAAAATTGCTTTTATTAATAGGGTAGGGAGTACCATCATCGGCCACCACAAACCATTCATTTTGCATGATGTGAACGCGGTAGGGGTCATACAGGTTGCGATCCAGATTCTTGTAAACCACATTCCCGCTGTTTATGGAAATGCGGTATTCGCTGGAATATCCACCCATGGCGATGGCAATTTTTTTCTTCATTTTAAATAATCAGGCTTGATTTACGTTAACAAAAATATGACTAATTGCGAGTGCTACCAAAACAGGAACGTTTTTATATCTTTGCCTATTATAAATAATTTATGAGCCTAATCAAATTTATCTTCAGCAAAACCTTTTTAGTCCAGATTCTTCTTGCCATAGGAGTGCTTGTAGTCCTGGCATTTTTAACGATGCAATGGCTGAGTTTTACCACAAATCAGGACCAAAGAATTGCGGTTCCCGATCTTTCAAGTATGTCTTTAAAGCGGGTGGAACTCAAGCTCGATGAACTGGATTTGCGCTACGAGGTGCTGGATTCAGCAAATTATAATGCAGATTATCCACCTTATTCTGTGATCGATCAGGTGCCAAAAGCTGGTAAATTTGTAAAGGAAAACAGGAAAATTTACCTTACTTTAAATCCTTCCGGATACACAAAAGTGGAAGTTCCCGATTTAATTCGACGTACAAAACTACAGGCAGAACCCACCTTGAGATCCTTAGGATTTAAAATAGGCGAAGAAACTTATAAGCCCGATATCGCTAAAGATGCGGTGCTGGAATTACGACATAATGGAGAACTGGTGCAGCCCGGCGATAAACTTATGAAAACCGCGGTTATAGATCTTGTGTTGGGAGACGGTTCCGGCCGATATACCGAAAATACTTCAAAAGAAGATAGCTTAGGGACTTCAGAAGATAAAAGTGGCGATGATGGCGAATTCTAAACCCGAACCCGAATTAGATCCTGAAGAAGAACAGGACGAGGATCTTTACGAACATCATAAATTTACTGCCGACAAGGGCCAACAACCCTTGCGCGTTGATAAATATTTGATGAATTATATCGAAAAGGCCACCCGAAATAAAATTCAGAAAGCAGCAAAAGACGGCAATATCTATGTAAATAATACTCCCGTAAAATCCAATTACAAGGTGAAGCCGGGCGATGTGGTGCAGGTAATGTTCGAGCATCCGCCTTACGAGTTTTTACTGGTCCCGGAGAATATTCCCTTAGATATTGTTTATGAAGATGAGGTGTTGCTGGTGGTAAACAAACCTGCAGGAATGGTGGTGCATCCCGGTCATGGGAATTATAGCGGAACACTTATAAATGCACTGGTATACCATTTCGATAATTTGCCCAACAACAGCAGTGAACGCCCGGGATTGGTGCATCGTATAGATAAAGATACCAGCGGATTACTTGTCGTGGCCAAGACCGAACAGGCTATGACGCACCTTGCCAAACAATTCTTCAAAAAAACAAGCTCCCGCGAATATGTGGCGCTGGTTTGGGGAAATGTAGAAGAAGATGAAGGCGTTGTGGAAGGAAATATTGGCCGTCATCCCAAAAATCGACTTCAGAATACCGTTTATCTGGATGATGAGGAGGAAAAAGGAAAACCCGCCGTTACTCATTTTAAGGTTTTAGAACGCTTTGGCTATGTCACCCTCGTTAGTTGTAAATTGGAAACGGGCCGTACTCACCAGATTCGTGTACATATGAAACATATTGGGCATACGCTTTTTAACGATGCCCGTTATGGTGGCGATAAAATCTTGAAGGGAACTACATTCTCAAAATATAAACAGTTCGTAGAAAATTGTTTCAAAATCCTGCCCCGACAGGCACTGCACGCCAAAACGTTAGGTTTTACACATCCTGTAACTAAGGAATGGCTGAGTTTTGATTCCGATCTTCCACAGGATATGCAGGATTGCATCGAGAAATGGCGGAATTACGCGAAAAACCAGAAAGATTTTTTAGAGAATTAGGGCGTGCCCCCGTAAAAACGGGGTCGGGCTTTCGGCAGTCGCTTCCCGATTAAAAAATCGGGAGAGCTCCAACAATGCCTCAATCCCTCACGCTGGTGAAGTTTTTCATAAAGGAAATAAGTTTTAGAAGAAACATTCAATAATTTTCTAATCAAAATGTGTGAGAGTTGTCTTTTTGCTATTTCTTTAAAATTTCCAGAATAATTCCCGATACTTGCAAAAGTACCTGTGATCTATGAAAATCGGTTTTTTTTATTCCTGTATT
>JBAVQO010000536.1:0-2219 GCA_049694135.1 Gillisia sp.
TTAAAAAAAACCAAAAAAAATCTTAAAGGAAATTATTCCCCTTTTCCTCTCCATTTTCTTTTTTTACTCTTAACACATCGAATTTTGGAATTTTTTAAGAGAATTTTTTCTAAAAAAGTCGATATAGAGGAGTGAAATATCACATTTAACACAAATTTTAGAAGGACTTTTTCTGAAATTTATTTTCTTAACTCGTCATTATTTTCAAACTGTTAATTTGGTGTTAATTCCTCACCAAACACATTAAAAATAATGACAAAACCGGTAAAACGCCTGACCGCTCCTGCCGTTGAAGCAGGTTTAAAATTTTAATTTTACCTTTTATTTTATGTTCAATTTTATGGAGGAATTCCCTCATAAGTAAGAAATGAGAAAAACCAGTATAAAACCTTTATCTACAATAAAATCCAAAAAAAATATTTCAAGATTAATTGCCGTAGGAGCCAGCGCCGGCGGATTGGAAGCGTTAAAGACCTTTTTCGCCAATTTACCCCAGGGAGATAACAACAGCTATGTTATTATTCAGCATCTTTCCCCGGATTATAAGAGCATGATGGGGGAACTGCTTGCCAAATCTACTAATCTCGTGATTGAAGAGATAAAGAACGACATGGAGATCCTGCCAGGAAGAATTTATCTTATCCCGCCGGTTAACAATCTTGTGCTGGAAAACAATAAGCTTTGTTTGCAGGAAAAACCCAAAGATCATACACTGAATTTACCTATAGATCTATTTTTGCAGTCTTTGGCAACTACTAAAAAGGAAAAAGCCATTGCCATTATTCTTAGCGGCACCGGAAGCGATGGAACTCGCGGCATTAGAGCCATTAAAGAAAAGGACGGACTCGTTATGGTGCAGGATCCGAACCAGGCGAAGTTTGATGGGATGCCAAAAAGTGCTATAAATACAGGACTTGTAGATTACGTACTGCCAGTAGAGGATATGGGCAATGAGCTTAAAAATTTCCTAAATGCCACGGCAGATCTTAATTATACCGAAGACGATATTGAATATGATGACCAAACTCTTTCTAAAATTCTTCTTTTAGTAGATAAGCAAACCGGACTAGATTTTAGCGAATATAAATCTTCTACCCTGGTAAGAAGAGTGGCAAGAAGGGTAAATGTTTGTAAATGTTCCAGTTTAGGCGATTATTTTGTCTTACTGCAATCGAACCCCGATGAAGTCGAGATTCTTTCTCGTGAGTTCTTAATTGGAGTTACCAAATTTTTTAGAGATACGCAGGTATGGCAGATCCTCGAGGAACAGGTTATTCCGGAATTGGTCGCAAGTAAAGAAAATGGGGAGACGCTTAAAATTTGGGATGTGGCCTGTAGCACCGGCGAAGAAGCATATTCTCTCGCCATGTTCTTAAGTGAAGAAATGGAACGCCAGGGGAAGGATCTGGAAATAAAAATATTTGCTACAGATATCGCCCAAAAACATCTGGAAATAGGGGGGAAAGGGATTTATTCAGAAAGCATTGTTGCCGATGTAGAACAGCATTTGCTGGATAAATATTTTACCAATAAGAGTCAGGGTTATTTGTTGGCCGAAAAAATACGCCGAATGGTTATTTTTTCTAAGCACGATGTGCTTAAAAATCCGCCTTTCAGCAACATGGATATGGTGCTTTGCCGAAATCTGCTTATTTATTTTCAGCCGGTTATTCAGAAAAAAGCCCTGGATGTTTTGCATTATTCTCTAAAGGAAAATGGGTTTTTAGTATTGGGTACCAGTGAAAGTGTTAGCAGTCACCGGGAATTTTTTACTGACATTGATCGAAAGTGGAAAATATATCGCAATGCAACTCCGCGTAAAAAATTAAACCCTGAAGAATTGCGTTCTTCTGCTTCCAGAAGTTTTCAGAAAAAGGTCTCGGTAACAAATAAAACGCCAGGGAGTCGTGTACAAAAGCAGATAAGGCATGAGAAGTTTGTTCATGAATTCAATGAGACGATCCTGGAACAATTTGGTGGAGCCAGTGTCTTTGTAGATTCAAAATATAACATTTTACAGGCCATTGGCGAGTTTAAAAAGTTCGCTAATCTTCCTACCAAAGGTTTTTCAATCGATTTGCTGGAAATGCTTAGCAGCGAATTGAAACAGGTGATCCAGTCTACGGTGAAAAAAGCGAAGGAAAGAAATGAAAAAATCTTTTATAAAAATGCCCTTTATAATGAAGAGGATGAAACCCGGGCGGTAGACATTATTATAA
>JBAVQO010000537.1:0-2653 GCA_049694135.1 Gillisia sp.
CCCATTTATAGAGATGATTGAGTTCTAATAACATGTTATTCGGTTTTTAATGATTTTATAGGGTTTACAGATGCGGCTTGGATGCTTTTAAAACTGATGGTCAAAAATGCAATTAAAAGAGTAAAACCAGCAGCAAGCAAAAATGCCTTACCGCCTATATCTATTCGATAGGCAAAATCCTGCAACCATTTATTAATTAGATAATAACTAAGCGGAAATGCTATGAGAAAAGAAACAAAAATCAGCTTCAAAAAGTCTTTGGAAAGCAAGGTCACAATTTGTGTTACTGAAGATCCCAACACTTTTCGAATCCCTATTTCTTTAATGCGCTGTTCGGCAGTATAAGTAACAAGTCCAAATAAGCCCAGACAGGCCACAAAAATTGTAAGTATGGCGAAAATGTTCAGAACATTGCCCATTTTTCTTTCAGCCACGTAAGTATTGTTATAAGAATCGTCCAGCACGGCGTAACTAAAAGGTTCCCTTGCGTTGTATGTATTCCAGAGATTTTGAAGGTGAGTTATTAATCCGGACATATCCGCTACTTTCGCTCTTAAAACCAGCCCTCCGTAGGGATTATCAAGCATTATAAGAGGTTCTATTTTGCTGTGCAGGGATTTGTAATGAAAATCTTTTACCACTCCAATAATCGTGAGCATTTTCTTTCCATTATTAGTGTCCTGCAAAATTGTTTCTCCCAGCGCATTTTTATCAAACCCGAGTACTTTAGCAGCCTGCTCATTAATAATTACGTTGGAAGAATCTGCGCTGAAATCTTTTGAAAAATTTCTTCCAGCCACCAAGTTCATTCCCATAGTGGGTATATAATTCTCATCGATATTGTACACAAACATCCTTCGTTTAAATTCATTGCCAATAAAAATTCCGGACATATTGGTATCTGAATTTCCCGCGGGAACAAATGCCGAAGTGCTCACATTTTCTACCCGGGGATCTTTTAAAATTTCATTTTTGAAGGAGCTTTCTTTAGCGCCCAACAAATAAGATTCCCGTAACACCAGTATCTGGTTTTTATTAAATCCCAGGTTGATATTTTGAATAAAATTCATTTGTTCATGCACCACTATGGTGGCTAATATAAGTCCTGCAGAAACCACAAACTGAAACACCACCAGCCCACTCCGTATGTTTTTGGTTTTAGTAAGTCCTGAAAATTTATTTTTTAGAGCCGCTATCGGTTTAAAAGATGAAAGGAAAAATGCGGGATAACCGCCGGCAATTAGACTTATGGTTAGGGTTAAAATCAACAATATCACTATCCATTTCGGATGTAATAAATAATCGATTTTTAGTTCTTTTCCTGAAAGAGAATTAAAAACAGGGAGTGAAATTCTAAAAAGAATCAAAGCCAGTAACATGGAAATAGTGGTGGCTATAAAAGATTCGGACAAAAACTGGTACACAAGCTCTTTTCGATTAGAACCTAACACCTTTCTAATTCCAACTTCTTTTGCTCTTTTTGAAGCTGCGGCCGTAGAAAGATTCATAAAATTAATACAAGCAATAAGCAACATAAAAAGCGCTACCGCACTAAAAATGTACACATCTTGAATATCTCCGCCCTGCTCCAATTCAGAAGCGCTAGAAAAATCGGAACGTAAATGTATATCGGTAAGAGGTTGAAGAAAAAGGCCAATTTCATTTTCCTTACTAAATTCAGCAAAGGACATTCCTAAAGTGTTTTTAGTTTGTGGCCCCATATATTTTTTACAGATGGCGGGCAGTTTTGTTTCCAGTTTTTTGTAATCGGTCCCTTTTTTAAGCAGGAGATAAGTGAAAAAATTTGAATTCACCCAGGAATTACTTTCTGCCAGAGTATAACCCTGGCTTGACGCAAATATGTCGAAATGAAAATGGGAATTCTTAGGAACATCCTGAATTACAGCGGTAATTTTAAGTTGTTCATGATCATCTTTAACAAGGGTTTTTCCAACAGGATTTTCGTTGCCGAACAATCTTTTGGCTTCGGAAACTGTAATAACTGCAGAATTTGGTTCTTCTAAAGGATTTACTGAATTTCCCCTAATTACCGGAAGGGTAAATACCTCAAAAAAATTGGCATCTACATAGGCAAATTGGTTATTTCTATAAGTGCTGTTATCGAAAGTGATTTTAGCAGCGGTTTTTCGAATACGGGTAGCATCCAACACGTCGGGAAGGTCGTGTTTCAGGGTTTTTGCTACGGGCGCCATAACCACGGCTTCCTTCATTTTATCGCCATTTATATCTGCCTTAAAAACCACACGTACAATCTGATCTGCTTTTTCATTAAATCGATCATAGCTCAATTCGTCTATAACAAACAATAAAATCAGGAGGCAGGAGGCAATACCTAGGGCTAATCCGACAATATTTATAGAAAATATCGCCCTGTTTTTAAGAATACTCCTCCATGCTATTTTAAAGTAGTTCCTAATCATTTTTAAAAATTATAGTTAGCAGTTACCAATTATTATTTCTCCTTTCATTCTCCTTTTTTGGGAGTTGGAGAAAGTTTCTATTCCGAGCGTAAACTTTTAATGGGGTTCCTTATGGCTGCTTTCATAATATTCGCGCTTACCACGATTAGCGTTAGTAACAGCAGAAAAACTCCAACCACCGCAAACATCCACAGGCTGATTTCTATGCGGTA
>JBAVQO010000538.1:0-5018 GCA_049694135.1 Gillisia sp.
CCAGAGATAAGATCGGGAGCGCTATGTAATTAAGTGAAAATTATATTTAAATCCCGATGGCAACATCGGGATTTTTTTTTGCCTTAACCGGAGCGGCCGAAAAAGCAGTTCCGACCTCTTCAAAAGAGAGGTAGTTTGGAAAATCCGTAGCAAAGCTTCGGGAAATTATTAGATAAAAATGGATAAAAAAGTAGCAATACAGGGAATTCGGGGCTCTTTTCATCATCTGGTGGCGCAGCAATATTTTAACGATGAGGTTGAAGTAGTGGAATGTATGTCTTTCCAGGAAGTGGCTAACAGTCTTCTTTCCGGAGAAGCTTCGGAAGCGGTCATGGCGATAGAAAATTCGATTGCCGGTTCCATTCTTCCCAATTACGCGCTCATAGATGAGCACAACCTGAAAATTGTAGGAGAACACTACATTCCTATAGATATGAATTTTATGGCATTGCCCGGACAGAAGATCGAAAATATCAAAAAAGTGTATTCTCACCCTATGGCCTTGCTTCAGTGTAAAGATTTTTTTAAGGAATATCCGTATATAAAACTCATTGAAGATACCGATACTGCCGAAGTGGCCCGCAGGATTTCTGAAAAACAATCGCATCATGTCGCTGCGGTTGCGAGTACCGCAGCAGCCGAAATATTCGGATTAGAAATCCTTGCCAAAAGCATTCATACCAAAAAGAGCAACGCCACTCGTTTTTTGGTATTAAGCCTCAAGAAAAAAGAGCCAAACGGAGAAAAAATAAACAAGGCATCCTTAAAATTCGAACTTGAGAGCAAGCGGGGCAGCCTGGTTTCAGTTTTGAATATTATAAGAGATTATGAGTTGGACATGACGAAGATCCAGAGTATGCCAATCATAGAAACTCCGTGGAAATACTCTTTTTTTGTAGATGTTGTTTTTGAAAACTACGCTGAATTTGAAAAAGCGATGGAAATTATAGAAGTAATGACCGAAGAATTAAAAATATTAGGAACCTACAAAAACAGTTTGTCATGATGGAACAGGCAACAAGATTAGATCACGTACAGGAATATTATTTTTCGGCTAAACTCAGGGAGGTGAGAGGTTTGGAAGCGGCAGGAAAGCCTATCATAAATCTTGGGATTGGAAGTCCCGATCTTCCGCCGCCGCCAGAGGTAATCCAGAGCCTGAACGAGGCTTTAAAAAATCCTGCGGCGCACCAGTATCAGCCTTATAAAGGTACTACCGATTTCAGAAAGGCGATTCAGGAATTTTATAAAAATCATTATGAAGTAAACCTAAATCCTGAAACCGAAATTCTTCCGCTTATGGGAAGCAAAGAGGGAATTACGCATATTTCCATGGCTTTTCTAAATGAAGGCGATGAAGCTTTAATTCCCGATCCCGGGTATCCAACTTACACTTCGGTTACCCGCTTAACCGGTGCCACACCGGTGTATTACAAGTTGAACGAAGCCCAAAACTGGCAGCCCGATTTTGAAGCACTTTCGAAGATGGACCTCAGCAAAGTGAAACTTATGTGGGTGAATTACCCTCATATGCCTACGGGCGCTTCTTCAGAAGAAAAGGTTTTCGACAGGTTGGTGCAGTTCGCAAAGAAAAATGATATTTTGATAGTAAATGATAATCCGTATAGTTTTATTCTGAACGATCACCCCAAGAGCATTTTAAAAGCTGAAGGAGCAAAAGAGGTGGTTCTGGAACTCAATTCCCTAAGCAAAAGCTTTAATATGGCGGGCTGGCGAATAGGAATGGTTTGCGGAAGTGAACGTAATCTCAACACGATTCTTAAGGTAAAGACGAATATGGACAGCGGGATGTTTTACCCGTTGCAGGCGGGAGCCGCAGCAGCGCTGAGATTACCACAATCCTGGTTTGATTCTCAGAACAAAATTTATAAAGTGCGAAAACAAAAAATTATAAAGTTGGCGGAAGGTTTAGGTTGTCATATTTCTCAAATGCAAACAGGTATGTTTTTGTGGGCGAAAGTTCCCGAAGGTTTTACCTCGGAAGGATTTGTTGATCATTTACTGCACACCAAACATATCTTCGCTGCACCGGGATTTATTTTCGGAAGTCAGGGAGAAGGATATGTACGGTTTTCGCTTTGTGCTTCAGAAGAAATTATAGATAACGCTATTAAAAGAATAGGAGAATGAAAGTGCACATAATCGGGATAGGATTAATTGGCGGCTCGTTTGCTCTGGACCTGAAATCGAATTTCAGCGAGATCGAGATTTCTGGCACCGATTCTAATAAAAAGCACCTGGAAAAGGCGCTGGAGTTAGGGCTGATAGACAACACTGCAGAACTGAAGGAAGTCAGGAATGCAGATGTGGTTATAGTTGCTGTCCCGGTAGATGCGAGCACACAAGTTATTAAAACAGTGCTGGATAATGTTGGGGAAAACACGCTTGTTTTTGATGCAGGTTCTACCAAAGAAAATTTATGTAAAGCGCTGGAAAGTCATAAAAACCGAAGGAATTTTTTAGCCGCACATCCCATTTCGGGAACAGAATTTTCGGGTCCGGAAGCGGCGATAAAAGATCTTTACAGGAACAAAACGATTATTATTTGCGAGGTCGAAAAAACGGCGTTTAAACTTCAGGAAAAAGCGCTCGAAATCTTTCAGAAGGTCGGAATGAGAATCCGGTATATGGATCCAAAATCCCACGACCGGCACATCGCTTATGTTTCTCATTTATCGCACATCAGCTCCTTTATGCTTGGGAAAACAGTATTGGAAAAGGAAAAAAATGAGCGCGATATTTTTGATCTTGCCGGCAGTGGATTCGCTTCAACAGTAAGACTCGCAAAAAGTTCGCCCGCGATGTGGGCTCCGATTTTTAAACAGAATAAGGAAAACGTGCTGGAAACTTTAAAAGAATATATTCAGAATTTAGAACATTTTAGGGATTTGATGGAAAAGGATGATTTTGAAGCTGTTTTCAACGAAATGGAAAAAACCAATCATATAAAATCAATATTAAACGGAATAAACACCCCAACAGTAAAATTGTAAAAAATGGAAAATAAAAAAGAACTCCGCAGCTGGTTAGATAATTTTCACCTTGATCATCCTTTGGTGATCGCCGGGCCCTGCAGCGCAGAAACCGAAGAACAGGTGGTAAGGATCGCCAAAGAATTAAAAGAAAGCGACGTGAGTGTATTACGCGCAGGAATCTGGAAACCCAGAACGCGTCCCGGGAATTTTGAAGGAGTAGGTGCCCTGGGTTTAAAATGGATGAAAACAGCGAAAGAAGAAACCGGGTTACTGACCACCACCGAAGTGGCGAATCCCAATCATGTGGAGCTTGCTTTAGAAAATGATGTGGATATCTTATGGATTGGAGCCAGAACCACCGTTTCTCCATTTATTGTTCAGGAAATTGCCGACGCTCTTAAAGGAACCGACAAAACGGTTTTGGTAAAAAACCCCGTAAATCCAGATCTTTCGCTTTGGTTAGGAGCAGTAGAACGTCTTTACACCGCCAATATTAAAAATCTGGGGGTGATTCACCGCGGATTTTCAACCTATGAAAAAACCAGGTACCGAAATAATCCCGAATGGCAAATCCCGATCGACCTTCAAAATAGGTATCCCGATCTTCCGTTAATCCTGGATCCATCGCATATCGCAGGACGCAGAGATATTATTTTTGATCTGTGCCAGACCGCTTTGGATCTTAATTACGACGGAATCATGGTGGAAACTCATCACGATCCCGATAATGCGTGGAGCGATGCCGCCCAACAAATTACACCTCAAACCCTTATTCAGATCATGAAAGACTTAAAAATCAGGAAAGAAGTTTCTGAAAGTGAAGAATTCAAGAAGAAACTGAGCAATTTGAGGGCAAAAATTGATGTTGCCGATAATAAACTTATCGAACTGCTTTCAAAAAGGATGAAGATTTCAGAAGAAATAGGGAAAGTTAAAAAATCGCAGAATGTGGCTATACTTCAGTCCAAGCGATGGAACGAAATCCTTGGGAAAATGGTCCTTGAAGGAGAGCAACATGGGTTGAGCGAGGAATTTATTTTACGTCTGTTTAAAGCCGTTCACCAGGAATCTATTAACCACCAGAAAAAAGTGATTAGCGAATAAGCCAGGGAATTCGCATTTTTGCACTATGACAGGAACCGTTTATAAATCTACAGGAAGCTGGTATTTGGTGAAAACCGACAGCGGTGTTTTTTACAAATGCCGGATAAAAGGAAAATTCAGGATCCGCGGAATTAAGAGCACCAATCCGGTAGCGGTGGGCGACCTTGTGAATTTTGATGCTGAACAGGCAGGAACCGAAGAGGAAAATCTTGGTGTGATTAAGGAAATCGAGGAAAGGGAGAACTATATTATTCGTAAATCGGTAAATCTTTCGAAGCAGACTCATATAATCGCCAGCAATATCGATATTGCGTTTTTGCTGGTCACGCTTAATAATCCGACCACCTTTACCACCTTTATCGACCGCTTTTTGGTGACTGCGGAGGCTTTTCATATAAAAACCGTGCTGCTCTTCAATAAAATTGATTTATATAATGCAGATGAATTGGCCGAAATAAAATATCTGGCGCATTTGTATCGAAAAATAGGGTATGAATGCATAGGGATTTCAGCAAAAAATGGAAAGAATGTTGAACAGGTAAAAGAGCTTATGCTGGGCAAAACCAGTATGTTTTCCGGGCACAGCGGTACGGGAAAATCTACTTTAATAAATGCGCTGGAGCCGTCTTTAGATCTAAAAACCGCAAGTATTAGCGAACAACATAACCAGGGGCAGCATACTACCACTTTTGCCGAAATGTTCGATCTGAGTTTCGATGCTCGCATCATAGATACTCCAGGAATAAAGGGGTTTGGAGTGGTGGCGCTCGAAAAGGAAGAACTGGGAAATTATTTTCCGGAATTTTTTGCCTTGAAACCTTTGTGTAAATTTCATAATTGCCTTCATCTTGATGAGCCAAAATGTGCGGTAAAAGCTGCGTTGGAAACCGGAGAAGTGGCTTGGTCCCGCTATAAAAG
>JBAVQO010000539.1:0-1703 GCA_049694135.1 Gillisia sp.
TGTTTTTGTAAAAGAACTTTCTGAAATGATTCCTTTTTATAAAACAAGGCATATCATTAAACCAGGATTAACGGGTTGGGCGCAGGTAAAAGCTAACTACGGTTCCAGCCATACCGATAGCCTCGAGAAACTTCAGTACGATCTGTACTATATAAAACACCGCGGCATTTTCCTGGATATCAATATTTTGTTGAAGACGCTGAGCACCATTCTTTTCTTCAGAGGACAGTAATTTAAAGTTCAAAGTTCAAAATTCAAAATTCAAAATTGGACTAGATTCTGAAACAAGTTCAGAATGACGTTCCTTTGTGGTAAGCACATTCAAAATTAAGAATTCAGAATTCAGAATTTAAAATAACTTTTCTCTTTTTTCTCACTTCTCCCTTCACTTCCCAATTCTCAATTTTCCACTGTTCAATTTAAAAGAAGAAATTCAAAATTCAAAATAATTCTCATTTCCAACTTTTACCTCTTTACATTCCTTTTATATTTTACCACCGCAAAAAGAAAAATAAACAAGGCAAGAAATTCTGCAATACGGGCAATATAATCGCCATGTTCTACATAAAATGTCTTGCGGGAATTCAAGGTTATTTCAGATTTTATACTGCCGCGTTTTTCATACTCCAGGCGCTTAATAATTTCCCCTTTTTCCCCTATAAAGGCTGAAATCCCGTTATTGGCGCTTCTCACCACCGATTTTCGTGTTTCTATAGCGCGAAGTCTCGCGTAACTCATGTGCTGTTTATGTCCCTGCGTATCTCCCCACCACGCGTCGTTGGTAATAATAGACAGAAAGTTCGCGTTGTTTTTTACATATCCGGTTACAAATTCTCCATAAACCGACTCGTAACAAATAATGGGAGCAACGCTGGTTGAGTCATTCAGATTAAAGACACTTCGTTCTTGTTGAGTGGTTTTCATTGCTACCGTTCCGCCCAGGTCAATCATAATGTCCCCAAAAATTGGCCGTAACAAATCCTGATACGGAAAATTCTCTACACCTACCACCAGCTTCGATTTATGGTAAAAAGCGGGATCTTTAGACTTCTTCATAAAAAAAGCTGAATTGTAATCATTATACCAGTCATTGGGGCCGATATAGTTGCTCTGTGAAGTAACTTCTGAAGAGTCGTGAAAACGTTCATACATCGAAATTCCACTGAGAAAATTGATATGTGGATATTTCCTTATTAATTGTCTTCCGTAGAAATCGGCTTCTGATGCATTGAATTGCGAAAAAACAGTTCCATCTGCGAAGACCGTTTCCGGTGCGACCAAAAGGGCTGTATTGGAATCTACTTTTTCTGCAGCCAACTTCATCAATAATTCGCCAATTCGGGTATCGGTGGTATTATATTTCTCGGTATAGGGGTTGATATCCGGCTGAAGAATTACCGCCTCCAGCTTTTTAGTTCCTTCTTTGTAAGTATTCAGAATTATATAGGAAATGCCTATGGGTATGGTAATGATAAGCGCGGTTCTAAGAAGTCCGCGGTAAAGAAATTCTTTCTGACGATATTGCCTGTAAAGCAAAAGCATTTTGAATAGCGCGATATTCCCCAGCCAAATCCAGAGGGTTCCTCCAAAAGTCCCGGTATATTCGTACCATTGAATCCATTGAGGGAAATCTGAAAATGCGTTACCGAGGTTCAGCCACGGCCACGAAAAATCCCAGGTTAAATGAATTTTTTCGAACACCA
>JBAVQO010000540.1:0-9331 GCA_049694135.1 Gillisia sp.
GATGGAACTATAGATTCAGATAAGGTTATTGCACGTATGGAAGGTGACTTCCCGGTAGTTGATCCTAATGAGATTGACTATGTTGATGTTGCTCCCAACCAGATCTCTTCTATTTCGGCTTCATTGATTCCGTTTTTGGAACACGATGATGCGAACCGTGCCCTGATGGGTTCTAACATGATGCGTCAGGCCGTTCCTTTATTAAGAGCTGAATCTCCAATTGTGGGAACTGGTCTTGAAAGACAGGTAGCTACAGATTCCCGGGTATTGATAAATGCTGAAGGTGAAGGTGAAGTAGAATATGTAGATGCAGACAAGATCACTATCAAGTACGATCGTACCGATGAGGAAAGAATGGTGAGCTTTGATGGTGATTCTAAGACTTACGAACTTATTAAGTTCAGAAAAACGAATCAGGGAACCGGTATCAACCTTCGTCCTATTGTAAAAGTAGGAGACAGGGTAACCAAAGGACAGGTTTTATGTCAGGGTTATGCTACCGAAGCTGGTGAATTAGCGCTTGGAAGAAACATGAAAGTGGCATTTATGCCCTGGAAAGGATATAACTTTGAGGATGCGATCGTGATTTCTGAAAGAGTTGTGAGAGAAGATGTCTTCACATCTATCCACATCGATGAATATTCACTGGAAGTTCGTGATACCAAATTGGGTAACGAAGAATTGACAAACGATATTCCGAACGTTTCTGAAGAGGCTACAAAAGACCTTGATGAAAACGGAATGATTCGTATTGGTGCCGAAGTGAAGCCTGGTGATATTCTTATAGGTAAGATCACTCCAAAAGGAGAAAGTGATCCTACTCCTGAAGAAAAATTGCTTCGTGCTATCTTTGGTGATAAAGCAGGTGATGTAAAAGATGCTTCTTTAAAAGCGCATCCTTCACTTCGTGGAGTGGTTATAAATAAAAAACTTTTCGCAAGAGCTGTAAAAGATAAGCGTAAACGCGCTCAGGATAAAGAAGATGTTGCGGCTTTAGAGAAGAAATATGACGCGAAATTCGCGATCCTTAAGGCTGAACTTGTAGAGAAGTTATTTGCCATTATCGGCGGAAAAACTGCTCAGGGAGTAATGAATGATCTTGGTGAAGAAGTAATGCCAAAAGGTAAGAAGTACACCTTAAAAATGTTAAATGCGGTAGATGACTATACCCACTTAACTCAGGGAACCTGGACTACCGATGATCATCTTAACAAACTGGTTGCAGATCTTATCCATAATTATAAAATCAAGGAAAACGATCTTCAGGGTAATTTAAGAAGAGAGAAATTCACCATTTCGGTGGGAGATGAACTTCCTTCAGGAATTATAAAACTGGCAAAAATTTACGTTGCTAAGAAACGTAAGTTGAAAGTTGGTGATAAAATGGCGGGTCGTCACGGTAACAAAGGTATTGTTGCCCGTATCGTTCGCCAGGAAGATATGCCATTCCTTGAGGATGGAACTCCTGTAGATATTGTATTGAATCCACTTGGGGTACCATCACGTATGAACATTGGTCAGATTTATGAAACTGTTCTTGGATGGGCTGGACAAAAACTGGGTAGAAAATATGCTACTCCAATTTTTGATGGTGCAACTTTAGATCAGATCAATGGTCTTACCGATGAAGCCGGCATTCCAAGATTTGGTCACACCTATCTGTATGATGGTGGAACCGGAGACAGATTCGATCAGCCTGCAACTGTTGGTGTAATTTATATGTTGAAATTAGGACATATGATCGACGATAAGATGCACGCACGTTCTATCGGGCCATACTCACTTATCACTCAGCAGCCTCTTGGAGGTAAAGCACAATTTGGTGGTCAGCGTTTTGGTGAGATGGAGGTTTGGGCACTCGAAGCTTATGGAGCTTCTGCTACCCTGCGTGAGATCTTAACTGTAAAATCAGATGATGTAATAGGTAGGGCCAAAACGTACGAAGCAATCGTAAAAGGAGAGCCTATGCCAGAGCCTGGATTACCAGAATCTTTCAACGTGTTAATGCATGAATTGAAAGGTTTAGGATTGGATATTAGATTAGAAGAATAAAAGTCACCAGTAAAACAGTAAACAGTATTCAGCATTTTTTGCTGAATACTGGATACTAAAAATACTGATTACTATATAAAAAGTATTATGGCTAGAAATAATGAAAAGAATACAGAACAGAGATTTGACAAAATCTCTATAGGTTTAGCTTCACCAGAGTCTATCCTTGCGGAATCTCGCGGAGAAGTGCTTAAACCTGAAACTATCAACTACCGTACGCACAAACCAGAGCGGGACGGTTTATTCTGTGAGCGTATTTTTGGTCCTGTAAAGGATTATGAATGTGCTTGTGGAAAATATAAAAGAATACGCTACAAAGGCATCGTTTGTGACCGTTGTGGGGTAGAAGTTACAGAGAAAAAAGTACGTAGAGACCGCGTAGGGCATATCAACCTGGTAGTTCCTGTTGCGCATATTTGGTATTTCCGTTCTCTACCTAACAAAATAGGTTATTTATTAGGTCTTCCTTCCAAAAAACTTGATATGATCATTTACTACGAGAGATACGTAGTAATTCAACCAGGAAATGCGAAAAATGCTGAAGGAGATCCTGTTAAGAAAATGGATTTTTTAACTGAAGAAGAATATCTTGATATTTTGGATACTCTTCCGCAGGAAAACTTATATCTGGAAGACAGCGATCCTAACAAGTTTATCGCCAAGATGGGCGCTGAATGTCTTATTGAATTATTAAGAAGAATCGATTTAAACGAACTTTCTTACGACCTAAGACATAAAGCAAACAACGAAACATCTAAACAACGTAAAACTGAAGCCTTAAAACGTCTTCAGGTGGTAGAGGCTTTCCGTGATGCAAATCAAAATCGAGAAAACCTTCCGGAGTGGATGATCATGAAAGTGATTCCAATCATTCCGCCGGAATTACGTCCGTTGGTGCCTCTTGATGGTGGTCGTTTCGCTACTTCAGATTTAAACGATCTTTACAGAAGGGTGATTATTCGTAACAACCGTCTAAAAAGATTAATGGAAATAAAAGCTCCTGAAGTGATCTTGCGTAATGAAAAACGTATGCTTCAGGAATCTGTGGATTCATTGTTTGACAACACTCGAAAATCATCTGCAGTAAAAACCGATTCAAACCGTCCGTTGAAATCCCTTTCAGATTCCTTAAAAGGAAAACAAGGGCGTTTCCGTCAGAACCTGCTTGGTAAACGTGTAGATTATTCTGCCCGTTCCGTAATTGTGGTAGGTCCTGAACTTAAAATGTTTGAGTGTGGTATTCCGAAAGATATGGCAGCCGAACTTTACAAACCTTTCGTGATCAGGAAACTGATTGAAAGAGGAATTGTAAAAACGGTAAAATCTGCCAAGAAAATTATAGATAAAAAAGAACCTGTAGTTTGGGATATTTTGGAAAATGTTCTTAAAGGACATCCAATCTTGCTTAACAGGGCTCCAACCCTTCACCGTTTAGGTATTCAGGCTTTCCAGCCGAAACTTATCGAAGGTAAGGCAATTCAGTTGCACCCATTGGCTACAACGGCATTCAACGCCGATTTCGATGGTGACCAGATGGCGGTTCACTTGCCACTTGGCCCTGAGGCTATTTTGGAAGCTCAGTTATTGATGCTAGGTTCTCATAATATTTTGAATCCTGCCAATGGTTCACCAATTACGGTACCATCTCAGGATATGGTTTTAGGTCTGTATTATATGACCAAGCCTCGCTTCTCCACATCTGATGTGAAGATCAAAGGTGAAGGCCTTACATTTTATTCTCCGGAAGAGGTTACTATTGCTTACAACGAAAAGCAGGTAGACCTCAACGCGCAGATCAAGGTAAGAACCAAAGATCTGAATGAAGAGGGCGAATTGGTTACCAGGATAATTGAAACTACTGTAGGTAGAGTTTTATTTAACGAAACTGTACCTGCAAAAGCAGGATACATCAACGAGGTGTTGACTAAGAAATCTCTAAGGGAAATCATTAGTAGAGTCTTGAAAACTACAAGTGTTCCAGAAACTGCCGAATTCCTTGATGAAATCAAGAGTTTAGGATACAAATTCGCCTATACAGGCGGATTGTCATTCAGCCTTGGGGATATTATTATTCCTGAAGAAAAACAAACTATGATTGCCGAAGCCAACGAACAGGTAGAAGGAATTATAGAAAACTATAACATGGGTCTTATCACCAATAACGAACGTTACAACCAGGTAATTGACATCTGGACTTCTACCAATGCCGGTCTTACCGAATTGGCGATGAAACGTATTCGTGAGGACAACCAGGGATTCAACTCGGTATATATGATGCTTGATTCCGGTGCCCGTGGTAGTAAGGAACAAATCCGTCAGTTAACCGGTATGCGTGGATTGATGGCGAAACCTAAAAAATCGAACTCCGGTGGAGGAGAGATTATTGAAAACCCTATTCTTTCTAACTTTAAGGAAGGTCTTTCGATTCTTGAATACTTTATCTCTACTCACGGTGCTCGTAAAGGTCTTGCCGATACCGCTCTTAAAACTGCCGATGCAGGTTACTTAACCCGTCGTCTGGTAGATGTTTCTCAAGATGTGATTGTAAATGAAGAGGATTGTGGAACTTTAAGAGGTGTAGAAGTTACTCCGCTTAAAAAGAACGACGAGATTGTGGAGTCGCTGGGAGAACGTATTTTAGGACGTATTGCCCTGAACGACGTAGTGAACCCAATGACCGAAGAATTATTGGTAGCTTCTGGTGATGAAATTACCGAAGAGGTGGTTAAAATGATAGATAATGCTCCAATCGAGAGTGTTGAAGTTCGTTCTGCCTTAACTTGTGAAGCTAAAAAAGGTATTTGTGTGAAGTGTTATGGTAGAAACCTTGCCACCGGTAAAATGGTGCAACAGGGAGAAGCCGTAGGCGTTGTTGCTGCTCAGTCTATTGGAGAGCCTGGTACACAGCTTACTCTTCGTACATTCCACGTGGGTGGTATTGCGGGTAACATTTCAGAAGAAAATAAACTGATAGCTAAGTTTGGCGGGATTGCAGAAATTGAAGATCTTAAAGTGGTAAAAGGTGAAGCGCCTGACGGTTCCACTTCCGATATCGTAATTTCAAGGACTTCAGAATTGAAGATAAAAGATAAGAAAACCGGGGTGGTACTAAGTACAAACAACATTCCTTACGGTGCTCAGATCTTTATCAACGATGGCGATACTTTGACCAAAGATGATATCGTTTGCCAGTGGGATCCATATAACGGGGTGATCATTTCAGAATTTGCAGGTAAGATCAAGTACGAAAACATCGAACAGGGTATTACTTATCAGGTTGAAATAGATGAACAAACCGGATTCCAGGAAAAAGTGATTTCAGAATCCAAGAACAAGAAACTCATTCCAACCTTGCTAATTTTAGGTAAGAAAGATGAAGTGATTCGTTCTTACAACCTTCCTGTTGGCGCCCACTTGATGGTGGACAAAGACGAGAAGATTAAAGTTGGTAAGATTTTGGTTAAGATTCCACGTAAATCATCTAAAGCAGGTGATATTACCGGTGGTCTTCCAAGGGTAACCGAGTTGTTCGAAGCACGTAATCCTTCAAACCCTGCTGTAGTAAGCGAGATTGACGGTGTTATTTCCTTCGGAAAAATCAAAAGGGGTAACCGTGAGATCATTGTTGAATCTAAATTAGGAGAAGTTAAAAAGTATCTTGTAAAACTTTCTAACCAGATCCTTGTTCAGGAAAACGATTATGTACGTGCGGGAATGCCACTTTCTGATGGTTCTATTACTCCGGAAGATATTCTGGCCATTAAAGGACCTAATGCAGTACAACAATATCTTGTGAACGAAGTACAGGAAGTATATCGTTTACAAGGGGTGAAAATCAACGATAAACACTTTGAGGTAGTAGTTCGCCAGATGATGCGTAAAGTTCGTATCGTAGATCCGGGAGATACTATTTTCCTTGAAAATCAGTTGATTCATAAATCTGACTTTATTGAAGAGAACGATAAGATCTTCGGACTTAAAGTTGTAGACAACGCCGGCGATTCAGCTAACTTGAAACCCGGGCAAATTGTTACTTTAAGAGAGCTTAGAGACGAGAATTCATCATTGCGAAGAGAAGATAAAGAATTGGCAACAGCCAGAGATGCAGTACCTGCAACAGCTACACCAATCCTTCAGGGTATTACCCGTGCTTCACTTCAAACTAAATCATTTATTTCTGCGGCTTCCTTCCAGGAAACCACGAAAGTTCTAAACGAAGCTGCGGTAAGCGGTAAAATTGATGAGCTTGAAGGCTTGAAGGAAAATGTGATTGTTGGACATAAAATTCCTGCCGGTACCGGTATGAGAAAATACGATAACATTATCGTAGGATCCAAAGAGGAGTTCAACGAAATGATGGAGAAAAAACAGGAGGTTAATTATAACTAATTGTTTTTTTAAACATAAATTAATAAGGGCCACTTTTGTGGCCCTTTTATTTTACCTAACTTTGAGCAGGGGAGGAAACTAACAAAGCTAAATCCTTAACTATTCGAATATTATAGAAATGTGGCTGTACATAACCCAAACATAAAAAGATGAGCGACGAAAAAAATCAAAAACAGGGGCAAATAAATATTGAACTGGATGAGAAAGTAGCAGAAGGTACTTATTCCAATCTTGCCATTATAAACCATTCGGTCTCCGAATTCGTAGTGGATTTTGTAAGTATCATGCCCGGAACTCCTAAAAGTAAGGTGAAATCCCGAATTATATTAACGCCACAACATGCAAAACGGCTGTTAAAAGCATTGGGAGATAATGTCCACCGTTTTGAAAAGGCCCACGGAGAAATAAAAGATTATGAACAACCTCCCATTCCGCTGAATTTTGGTCCTACCGGACAGGCTTAAAAACAAAGATTCACCCACGGTTTTGCTGTGGGTTTTTCTTTTTTGTAGATTTTCAAAACTGAAAGCTTGAAACATGCCCGAAAGAATTAAATCTTATAACGAATTTTACCGATTTTATTTAACAGAACACAGCAACCCTGTGAGCCGGAAACTTCATTTTATCGGGACTCTGCTTGTTTTTTTACTTCTCTTTATGGCTGTTATTTCAGGTTGGGATTGGCAATGGATTTTTGTCCCTCTTGTCGGATATGGATTTGCCTGGATTGGCCATGCCTTTTTTGAAAAAAACAAACCCGCTACCTTTAAATACCCTTTTTGGAGCCTTTTTTCTGATTTTCGTCTTTTTTTTGAGATCCTCTTCGGAAGAAAAAGTTTTAATTCAGAAAAAGATCACGTATGAAAAATGATATAAACGAGTTTCCCGATTTACCTGGCAGAGTTGCGATTGTAACCGGGGCAAATGCAGGATTGGGATTTCAGACCGCCCTGGGCCTGGTCAGGAAAAAAGTAAAGGTCATTATGGCTTGTCGGGATGTTCAAAAAGCGCAAGCGGCGAAAAATGACCTTTTAAAGGATGTACCCGAAGCGGAACTTGAAATTCTTCAAATAAACTTAAGCGATTTAGGATCCGTGAACAATTTTGCGATTCAATTTCAGAAAAAGTATAAACAATTGGATTTATTGATAAACAATGCAGGCATAATGATGCCGCCTTATCACAAAACAAAAGATGGTTTTGAATTACAAATGGCAGCCAATTATTTTGGCCATTTTGCATTAACCGGTCTTTTGCTCGATCTTCTTAAACGAACCCACGGAAGTCGGGTGGTTTCTTTAAGTTCTATCGCTCATAAAAAAGCTGAAATAGATTTTCAAGATATTCAAAGCGAAAAGAATTATTCAAAATATAAAGCGTACGGGCAAAGCAAATTGGCCTGTTTGATGTTTGCAAAGGAATTACAGAGAAAACTCGACAAGAACAATTGCCAGAATCCTATCTCTTTAGCCGTTCATCCAGGAGTCTCCCGAACAGAACTTTTCCGACATTGCCCGAAATGGCTTACGCTGCTGTTTTCACCCCTCGTTTCTTTATTTACACAAAGTCCTGAAGAAGGAGCTCAACCTACATTAATGGCGGCGTTGAGTACAGATATTCAGAAAGGCGGTTACTACGGTCCCCAGAGATTCAATGAAATGAAAGGAGAACCGGGAAAAGCCTACGCCGCTCCCCAGGCTACCGATGTGGAGGATGCAAAACGGCTGTGGAAAATTTCAGAACAGGCGACCGGCATTCGATATTCCTTTCAAAAAAATATCGATTGAAAACGAGCAAAAATTTCTAAAATTCTGAAGTGTAATGAAATTTTATAGAAGGGTATTTCTGCTGAGTCATTTGAAGGGAAAATTGTGAATCGGCCAAAAACACAAGCTGTCCCCGTTTATCTTTGGCTAAAAATTTCGACTTTACTCTTTTGAAGTCTTTGAATTCTTCGCTTTTTGGATTGGCAGGTTCTACCCAGGTCGCTTTGTATACATTAAGGTTTTCATAGGTACATTTTGCGCCGTATTCATGCTCAAGACGATATTGAATAACTTCAAATTGTAAGGCTCCAACCGTTCCTATTACTTTTCGCCCGTTCAGTTCCAAAGTGAAAAGCTGAGCCACACCTTCATCCATTAATTGATCGATCCCTTTTTCCAGTTGTTTGGATTTCATAGGATCTGCATTGTTAATGTAGCGGAAGTGTTCCGGAGAGAAACTGGGGATTCCGCGGTAATTCAATTCTTCTCCTTCCGTAAGAGTATCGCCAATTTTGAAGTTCCCGGTATCGTGCAATCCGACTATGTCACCCGGAAAAGAAGTGTCTACAATTTCTTTTTTTTCGGCAAAAAAAGCATTCGGACTCGAAAATTTCAGGCTTTTGCCGTGGCGTACGTGCAGATAAGGTTTGTTTCTTTCGAATTTTCCCGAAACGATTTTAATAAAAGCAAGTCGGTCACGGTGTTTTGGATCCATATTGGCATGGATCTTAAATACAAATCCGGTAAAATTTTGCTCATCTGGTTTTACCACACGCTCATCGCTTTCTTTAGGGCGTGGAGTGGGAGCGATGCTCACAAAACAATCCAGCAACTCCCGAACACCGAAATTGTTAAGGGCAGAACCAAAGAAGACCGGCTGTAAATTTCCTTCTAAATAAGCATTTCTGTCAAATTCTGGATAAACTCCCTGTGCAAGCTCCAATTCTTCCCTCAACGTATCTGCCGATTTTTTGCCTATAAGATCATCCAGTTCCGAAGAACTTAAATCGGAAATTTCTACGGTTTCTTCAATATCCCGTTTGGGATCACCGGTAAATAAGTTTACATTTTGTTCCCAAATGTTATAAATTCCTTTAAAATCATATCCCATTCCGATTGGAAAA
>JBAVQO010000541.1:0-3650 GCA_049694135.1 Gillisia sp.
CCTTAGTAGTTTAACAAAATTATATGACTATTAATCCTCTCATTAGAAAACTCTGTCATGAGCTTTTCTTTTGCGTTTTTCAGGGTCACGAACTCTTTTTAAGAAAATTGGCAAACGATTCTTTTGACATGGTCTCATTCCGAAGAGGGACAAATTACCTGCCCCTACAGGGACCTGTTTTAGAGCCTTTCCAAGCTTTTTATTTGCCACTGACACCTAATTTGACACCTCCTAATTTTTAACATTTTTCGAAATAGTTACGTAAGTTTTTTCTCTCCACTTTCCCTGTTCGACACCAGTTGATCTTTATCAATATTCTCCTTTCATCTCTGATTTTTCATTGCTCCTTTTCTCTCTTGGACTCCCAATATCAATAATAGTATTAGAACTAATGAAAAAAGCCCATATTATTATCAATAAGGATGGGCTTTTTTCTTCTGTGAGAATTCTCTCGAACCTAGCTAATAAGTGGATTCTATTCTCTCAATCTGTAAAGACATCTGAAGTAGGTTGGACTACTGAATTCACGACATGAATTACACCGTCAGAAGCTTCAATATCAGGCTTCACTATGGTTGCTCCGCCAACGGTAATAATATTTCCGTTACCCCTGGTACTCACAGAGATCTCTTCATCAACAGAGGTCTCTATAGCCTGAGAATCATTAAATTCATTAGACCAAACCTTCTGCGGCAAGACATGACGCTTTACAAATTGAACCGCTTTAGCCCTGCTTTCAGGTAATAAGAGTTCTTTGTATTTGTTCACTGATAATTTCTCGAATGCCTCATTGGTTGGCGCAAAAATGGTAAAACCCTCTGAAAATTCAGTAGTCCAATCGAGATTTGCTGCATCTGCCAAAGAAGCAAAAGTGGATAAATCATCTTTCATTCTTAGTAGATCCATTACTGAATAATTTTCTGTATCTACGTTTTTGTACATGTTGGCATAATCCACACTCCCTGTGCTTCCACAGCTCAATGTTGCTAAACTAAACACAACAAGTAAGAAAAATTTCCGGATCATTGACTTTTTCATAATAATTGGTTTTTTTATTTGATTATCGGTAATTTTAATAGAAAATAATATAAGGAAATGACCTTCCAATACCATTTAATATCAGGGTTTTATGAAAAATTTAATAGCAGTCGTAATCCATAACCCATGGAGTAGACCTAAATTTAGAAAAATCTTGATATCTAATTTCGAAGTTTCAGAAATTGGAGCAGGAATAGGACTCCGCTGCATAGCAATAGCCAATTTCTTTTTTTTTGTAATTTTATCCCTGTTACCGGGATAAAAATGGACGGGATCTCCACCTCATTACTTTTTAAAATATCGAAGAAGATCCACGATGAAATGAATTAAAAAGCAAATGTAGATGAAACAAGGTGAAATTCTCATAATAGATGATGAACCTCAAATGCGCAAATTACTGAAAATTTCCTTGGAAAGTAATAACTACAAAGTAAGAATGGCATCTTCTGGGGCAGAAGGTATAATCTTAGCAGCCAACCATGCCCCCGACTTGATACTCCTGGACTTGTGTTTACCAGATAAAGATGGACATGAGGTGCTGGTGCAATTAAGGGAATGGTTTGAAAGACCCATAATTATACTTTCGGTACAAAATGCAGAAATGGGTATTATCAAGGCCCTGGACAATGGTGCTACGGATTACCTGACTAAACCTTTTAGAACGGGAGAACTTCTGGCGAGGATCAGAGCTTCTCTTCGAAACAATCGCTCTGAAGGAATCACTCCGGCAGTGAAAACAGGAGATCTCGAAATAGACCTTATATCAAATACAGTGAAGGTAGAGGAAAAGATTATCCAATTGACAGCTACGGAATATAAGCTTATTTCTTTATTCGCTCAAAATATCGGGAAAGTACTCACCCACCAATATCTCCTGAAAGAGATTTGGGGACCTGGAGCCTCAAGTGAAACCCAGTACATCAGAGTGTATATAGCCCAGCTTCGTAAGAAGTTAGAAAAAAATCCTAATCAACCAGAACATCTATTAACGATGAGTGGTGTAGGATACAGATTTCTCTGATTAGCATTGTAATTCTGTTACATTTCAATATTTGTACCTACTTCCAAAACTTTATTAGGTGGTAAATTAAAATATCGAGTAGCTCTTTGGGAGTTTCTTGCCAGAAAAGAAAATACCGATTCTCGCCATTCCGGCATACCTACTTTTCCATTCACAATTACGGTTTCTCTTCCGAGGCAATAAACCACATTTTCCAGATCAATTTTCAAATTTGGATCATTAATTTTCGCGATCGTTTGGGGCAGATTGGTTCTATCCATATATCCGTAACTAATCAGTAGTCTATAAAAACCTTTTCCCAGTGGCTTAATCAAGACTCTTTTGTTGGGAGGAACATGTGGAACCGATTTGAAATTGACAGAAAGAATTACAACCTGATCATGGATAACCATATTACTTTTAAAATTCTGCACAAGTGCTGGTGGCGTTCTATCCGGAGATTTTGAAAAGTAGATAGCAGTAAGAGGAATACGCGTCACTTCCTTTTCATCAAGTTCACGAATAAATCTCTTAATCGGGACCATGATTTTGGTAAGTTCAATGCTCAGAAGCCTTCTTCCTTTAGACCAAGTCGTCATTATAAAATAAATCAATGCAGCTACTGTCAGCGGCACCCAACCTCCATCGGGTATTTTGTCAATATTTGCGTAAAGGAAAGAAAGGTCTATACATAGTAAGAATATGGTGATCATAATAGCAACCGGTAATTTCCATTTCCATAGTTTTCGCATGGCTATAAAAGCCAAAATGGTAGTAATGACCATGGTAGTCGTTACAGCAATTCCATAGGCTGCTGCCAGGTTACTCGAGGTTTGAAAAGCCAGAACGAGGGTAATAGTACCAATAAAGATCATCCAGTTAATGTGAGGCATGTATATTTGGCCTTCTTCTTCTTCGGAAGTGTGCACAACTTTTACCCGGGGAAAATAACCCAATTGTAGTGCCTGAAAAGTCAAACTAAAAGCACCCGTAATGATAGCCTGAGATGCTATGATGGTTGCAATCGTAGCAAGAATTACCAAAGGATAGAGGGCCCACTCTGGTGCTAAATGGTAAAATGGATTCTGAAGCCTTCCTGTGTCTCTTAAAAGTAAAGCACCTTGCCCAAAATAGTTCATTAAAAGACAAGGCAAAACAACAGTAAACCACCCCCATCGGATTGGTTTTTTTCCGAAGTGTCCAATATCTGCATATAAAGCTTCGCCACCTGTTACTACCAGAAAAACCGCCCCAAGAATAAAAATTCCGTGCCAGTGGTTTACCTTAAAAAATTCAAAGGCATAGTAAGGGTTGGCCGCTTTAAGAATCTCCGGGGTTTTAATAATTGAAGCAACTCCAAGAGTGGCAATGGTGACAAACCATAGTAGAATTAAAGGGCCAAAGATCATTCCCACCCCCTGAGTTCCTCTTTTTTGGAAAATAAAAAGACCAATCAAAATTACTACAGTAATTATTACTACATATGGCTCAAAAAAAGGTGTAGCTACTTTCAAGCCTTCCGTAGCACTTAAAACTGAAATGGCCGGGGTTATCATACCATCGCCGTACAAGAGTGCTGCGCCAAAAAGTCCCATGGTAAGGATCAACATCC
>JBAVQO010000542.1:0-5136 GCA_049694135.1 Gillisia sp.
TTTAAGGGATTAAGCCTTTCCACTCCCATTAACAGCTCTGTAATAGTCACCGTTTCCCCTATTCTTGTCCTTATACTTTCTGCCATTCTTATTAAAGAACGAATCACGTATTTAAAAGTAACCGGAATAGTAATTGGATTGGCCGGAGCACTGGCGCTTGTCTTTTTTAGCCATACAGAAACCTCGAATGCCCCTAATATTCCGCTGGGAAATTTGCTGTTTATTGTAAATGCCTTTTCTTATGGACTTTATCTTATTCTCGTAAAACCTTTAACGGCAAAATATCACGCATTTACTTTGATGAAATGGTTCTTTTTGCTGGCGATTTTCATTAATTTACCTATAGGAATTTCCCAGTTTACCGAGGTAGAATGGACCAGTTTACCCTGGGATTCCATCTGGAAATTAGGATTTGTAGTGGTGGGAACTACTTTTTCTACCTATTTGCTTAACATTTTTGCCCTAAAAGAATTAAGCCCAGGCACAATCAGCGCTTTCATTTATATGCAGCCACTAATCGCTATAATCTTTGCAGTACTAACCGGTGCCGACACTTTAACTGCCGTAAAGATAATTGCTGCCTTGCTGGTGTTTACAGGCGTATATCTGGTAACTAAAAAACCTAAGACTGAAGCGTCTGCTCCTTAAGATCCTTAGGCCGTTTTCCAAATTTTCGGGTATCTTCGGCAGTAAGAACCTTAAAATCGCTGGTATGGCTCAAATTGTTCAGATTTTGGAACAATTCTGATGGAAGTCCCGTGAGCTTTCTTTCTTTTAAATCTATCCAGCCGCCCATCATTTCACAACTTGCGAGGTTTCTGCCATTTTCATCATAAAAATTATGAATGAATTCAAAATACATGCCGTCTTCAGAGATGCCCTTTAGCTCCAAAGAAACCGTTACGGGTTTTCCGGGAAAAATTTCCCTGAAATAATACACATGTTCATAAAAAACCACTGGACCTATATTATGTTTTGCCATTTCTTTCTGGCCGAAACCATTTTCCATTAAAAATCCCATACGGGTATGACTCATAAAATTTATATAGGCGCTGTTGGCCAGGTGGCGGTTAGCATCGAGATCACTCCAACGGATTTCAAATTTCTTTTTGTACATACATTAAATTTTTGCTGAAAATTACAAATATTTAATATGCATGCATAATGAAGAAATAGGCTTAACTTTATTTTATAAAACTTTCTGTTATACAATGCCGGTTATAAAAAGTGCTTATTCTGCTCCCTTTGTTTTCCATAATTATCATCTTTCTACCATTTATGCTTCCCAGCTAAGAAAGGCTCCGAAGCTCCAGCAAAAAAGGCAACGGCTAGAGCTTCAGGATTCCGACTTTATAGATGTAGACTGGAGTTATGCCAAAGACCGCCAGAAATCAAAATTATTATTGATCCTCCATGGGCTGGAAGGAAATGCCCAACGCCCATATATTCTCGGAATGGCGGCTATTTTCAATAATGACGGCTGGGATGTGGCCGCTGTTAATTTGCGCGGTTGCAGCGGAGAAATCAATCGGCTTTACAGATCTTATAATGCCGGTGCCAGCGAAGATCTTCAGGAAATAATTCACCTGATTCAAAAGAAAAATAAATATCGAATTTTGGCTGCCGTTGGGTTTAGCCTGGGCGGGAATTTACTGCTGAAGTATTTAGGGGAAGGAAATTTGCTTCCTTCAGAATTCAAGGCCGCGGCTGCCATTTCTACTCCCTGCGATTTATATGGCTCTCTGCGAGAACTTGAAAAGCCGGGAAATATGATTTATGCCAGAAGATTTGTAAAAAAATTAAAAAAACAACTCGAAATAAGAAACCGCAAATTCCCTGAAAAACTTTCGACTGAAGAAATTGCCCGGTGTAAAACTCTTTTACAGATAGACGACCTTTATACCAGCCGGGCGCACGGGTACAAAGATGCCAAAGATTATTATAAAAGAAGCAGTTCCCTTCAGTTTTTACCCGGAATACAGCTTCCGGTGTTGTTGCTCAACGCCCAAAACGATTCTTTTCTTTCCGATTCCTGCTATCCGTATAAACTGGCAGAAGAAAATGCGCACCTGTTCCTGGAAACTCCCAAATATGGCGGACACGTGGGCTTCCTTCAGTATAAAAAGGAGACGTATGCAGAACAAAGAGCGCTTAGGTTTATTAATGATCATATCTAATCACGCGTTCTTTAGCACTTGGTGCTGGCTAAGATTTGTTTATCTTTGCACAACCTCTAAAAGTCAAGCATGATCCAGTCAATGACAGGTTTTGGAAAAAGCCTTTTACAGCTTCCCAACAAAAAAATTACCGTAGAGATAAAATCTCTGAACAGCAAAAACTTCGACCTGAATTCCCGAATTCCGGGGCAATATCGCGAGAAAGAGTTAACGCTTCGCAATCTGATCGCTCAGGCGCTGGTTCGCGGAAAAGTAGATTTTTCGCTGTATGTGGAAGCTACAAGTGCTGAAAAATCTTCGAGTATAAATGCAGAAGTAATTCAGAAATATATCGAGGAGTTAAAAGCCATACCAGTATCTCATTCGGCAGATGATTTGGAACTGCTAAAAATGGCAGTGCGGTTGCCCGATGCCCTTAAAACAGAACGTGAAGAAGTAGACGAAACCGAATTTTCTTCGATTGAAGAGGCCGTGGAAGATGCTTTGAAGGAAATCCTGAAATTCAGAAACGATGAAGGCGCCGCGCTTGAAAAAGATCTGGTTTTAAGAATAGAAAATATTAAAAATCTGCTGGAACAAATAATAAAAATGGATCCCGACAGGATAGAAGGGGTACGGGAACGCCTTCGAAAAGGAGTGGCAGAACTTAAAGAAAAAGTAGATGAAAATCGTTTCGAGCAGGAACTGATCTTTTATATTGAAAAATTTGACATTACCGAAGAAAAAGTAAGACTCGATAATCACCTTAGTTACTTTCAGGAAACGATGCAGTCCAGCGAGGCTGTTGGCAGAAAGTTAGCCTTTATTTCCCAGGAAATGGGCAGGGAAATCAATACCATTGGCAGCAAATCTAATTACGCTCCCATGCAACAGTTGGTGGTGCAAATGAAAGACGAACTCGAAAAAATCAAGGAACAACTTCTAAACGTACTTTAAGATGAAAACCGGAAAATTAATTGTTTTTTCGGCTCCTTCAGGTTCCGGGAAAACCACGATCGTACAACATTTACTCACGCAACAGGAATTGAATCTGGATTTTTCTATTTCGGCTACTTCCCGTCCTCCCCGTCCTGAAGAAGTGGAAGGAAAAGATTATTATTTTTTATCTCTTTCAGAATTCAAAAAAAAGATCAAAAACGATGAATTTCTGGAATGGGAAGAAGTGTACCGCGATAACTTTTACGGCACCTTAAAGGCAGAAGTTCAGCGTATCTGGGATAAAGGAAAACATGTAATTTTTGACATTGATGTGGTTGGAGGTCTTGATATTAAACATATTTATCCCGATCAGACCCTGGCGGTATTTGTTAAACCTCCGAGTATTGAAGAGCTTAAAATTCGTTTAAAAAAGCGAAAAACCGAAACCGCCGACAAAATAAACATGCGCGTGGCAAAAGCCTCTATAGAACTGGCGACCGCGCCACAGTTTGATTATATCATAGAAAACACGAACCTCAACAAAGCTTTGGAAGAAGCCTACGATCTCGTTGCTTCTTTTATAAAGAGTTAATAGCATGCGCAAAAAGATTGGCTTATATTTTGGCACTTTTAATCCCATTCATGTGGGCCACCTTATTATTGCCAACTACATGGCCGAGTTTTCGGATCTGGAAGAGATCTGGATGGTTATAACCCCTCACAATCCTCTCAAGAAAAAAAGCAGCTTACTTCAAAATCATCATAGAAGGGAGATGGTATATCTTGCCTGTGAAGATTACGATAAGTTGCGCCCCTGCGATGTGGAGTTTCGGCTTCCGCAACCAAGCTATACTGCAGTAACCCTCGCGAAACTTGAAGAAGATCACCCTGAAAAAGAATTCTCTTTAATCATGGGCGAAGACAATTTAAAGACGTTCCATAAATGGAAAAATTATCGGGTAATTCTTGAGCGGCATTCTATTTACGTGTATCCGCGTATCTCTGGCGGAGTGGTAGAAAATGAGTTTAAAGATCATCCCGGGATTAAAAGAATAGATGCACCTGTCATGGAAATCTCTTCTACTTTTATTCGGAAGGCGATTAAGGAGAAAAAAAATATCCGACCTATGTTGCCGGAAAAAGTTTGGAAATATCTGGATTATATGAATTTCTATAAATAGAAAACTGTTTAAATTATTCTTTGAATGTTCTGGTGAGTTAAATGAACCTGCTTTTATCTTGCGGAACAATAACTTTGCACTTCGACTGCGCTCAATGTAACACTCTCAAAAAAGTTTAAACAGTTTTCTTTTATTTTTTCTTTTATTTTATGTCTTCAGACGGAATTCGCAAAACCTGTCCCGGATATATTTTATCAGGATCTTTCAGCATCGGTTTATTGGCCTCGAAAATCACCTGATATTTATTAGCGTTTCCATAATGTTCCTTCGCAATGCCACTTAAGGTATCACCCTGTTCTACCGTGTGGAAAATAGCTTCAGGCTCCTTATTTTCTACCTCCATATTATCTTCTACCTGCGCGATACCTTCTACGTTTCCTACCACAAGAATTATTTTTTCTCTTGTAGACTGGCTTTTTGCCAATCCTGAAACACTGGCCATATCTTTCTCAATCTCGACCTTCAGATCTTTAATTTCCAGATTGTTATCGTGTATCTTTTGTTCTAATTTATGAGCAGCTCTTATATTTTCTGCTTCTATCTGTTCTTTTTTACTCTCATCTAATTCCGCGCTTTCTTCACTGGCATCTTTATGCATTCCGAATAACTTTTCTCCCGCACTTTTTATGAAATTGAATAAACCCATATAAATTCTTTCTTCTAAAATACGAAATGGGCGCAGCATGCTGTAGGAATAATCTCTTAAATTTTTGTTAGTTTTTCAAATACACAGAAACAGCGCCGGACAAGAATTTTATCCGGCGCTGTTTTACTAAATAAACCAATCAAAAAAAACTAAAATAACCGGAAAGCAAATGCTCCTTTTACTTTCCTTGTATTACTAACGCAGTGATTTTAAT
>JBAVQO010000543.1:0-1748 GCA_049694135.1 Gillisia sp.
GCTAAATCGGGATTAACATCGTTGGTAAGGGGTAAAGAATTGTATTTATTAATAATATTAGCCCAAACTTGTATGGCGCCAACTTTATCCAGAGAATTAGTGATTACCGGATTGAATTTGTTGTAAAGCGGCGTGGTGGTTTTATTTTTCAGGTATTCTGTGGCCGCTGTATTATCACCCAGCAAGATATTTCGAGCGTCGGTAAAAGTAATTTGCTGCACGGCATCAACAAAAATGGGAGTAGCTTGTTTTACGGCATCTTCGGCAGCGCGATTCAAAACCTTTAAACCTTCATCTGCAAGAGAACTTAATCCTACTTGCCGCAAGGTCTGATCTACTTTCTGAAGCTCAGGCGGCAATCCTATCCTAACCAATTCATTGCTGTAAAATCCATTTTCCTGCGCAAGTTTAGTTACCTGCTTATCGATTCCGAAGTTTAGTGCCTGCCGTAATCCGCTGGCGATTTCTGTATTGGTTATGCCGTAACCCGCATTAGGCAACTGGGTGGCGATATCCTGGAGCTGTGCGCATCCGGAGAAAAAAGGGAGAATTAACAGGAAGAAATATTTTTTCATCATCGAGGGTTTCTTCAAAAGTATCTATAAAAATTCCCGGAAGATGTTATAGTTATACTAAAAATCAGTTAGCAATAAACAATAAACAATACACAAGAATCCATTATCAGAACCTCAAAAAGAAATTCTCTAACCTGTATTTCTTTGCGATTTTCGTAAATTGCAACTCGAAATAATAAAAATTCCTATGCAAGTTGAAGCTCCGTATAAGCCCAAGAATAACATCAGAATAGTCACCGCCGCGTCTTTGTTCGATGGACATGATGCCGCGATCAATATTATGCGCAGGATCATTCAGTCCACCGGCGTAGAGGTTATTCACCTGGGACACGATAGAAGTGTGGAAGAAGTGGTGAACTGTGCGATTCAGGAAGATGCCAACGCGATTGCCATGACCTCCTACCAGGGCGGCCATAACGAATATTTCCGCTATATGTACGATCTGCTTCAGGAAAAAGGAGCGGGACACATAAAAATCTTTGGCGGTGGAGGCGGAGTAATTCTTCCTGAAGAGATTAAGGAGCTGATGGATTACGGGATAACTCGAATTTATTCGCCAGATGATGGCCGGGAAATGGGATTGCAGGGAATGATAAATGACCTGGTAAGAACGGCAGATACGCCAACTCCTGACCTTAAAAATGCGAAAAGCGTTGAAAAACTTCTGAAAGAGCAGGATGTAAATACTATTGCCCGACTTATCTCTTTGGCCGAAAATCGTCACGAGGATTTTGCAAAAGTCTTTTCTTCTTCTGAAGAAAAAAGCAATACGCCCGTCCTGGGAATCACAGTAACCGGCGGCTCGGGAAAATCTTCATTAGTAGATGAGCTTGTTAGACGTTTTCTGGTGGATTTTCCAGAAAAAACAATCGGAATCGTTTCCGTAGATCCTTCCAAACGAAAAACCGGTGGCGCTTTATTGGGGGACAGGATTCGTATGAATTCCATCAATAACAAGCGAGTTTATATGCGTTCTTTGGCTACCAGGCAGTCGAATCTGGCGCTTTCAAAGTATGTTTCTGAAGCAGTAGATGTTCTTAAAGCGGCGAATTTTGATCTGATAATCCTGGAAACATCAGGAATAGGCCAATCTGATACCGAGATCCTGGAACATTCCGATGCTTCTTTGTATGTAATGACTCCTGAATTTGGAGCCGCAACTCAGTTGGAAAA
>JBAVQO010000544.1:0-12637 GCA_049694135.1 Gillisia sp.
CCCACGTTTGAAAACACCCTGGTGGCGATGGAAAAAAGCGGCCAGATACTTGACCGGGTAAATGGCGTTTTCAATTTACTCACCGGTGCCAACACCAATCCTGAATTGCAAAAAATACAGGAAGAAGAAGCTTCAAAATTCGCGGCTCATGAGGATGCAATTTATTTGAATGATAAACTATTCCAGCGGGTAAAAACCCTTTATGAGGAAAAAGACAGCCTTAAGCTGGATGCCGAGTCGGAACGACTAATTACTTATTACTATGATCAATTCAAACTAAAAGGTGCGAACCTTAATAGCGACGACAAAACGAAACTGAAGAAGTTAAACGAAGAAGAGGCTAATTTAAGTGCCAGGTTTACGAACCGTTTGCTCGCCGCTGCAAAACAAGGAGCGCTTGTTGTGGACGATAAAGCTAAACTGGAAGGTTTAAGCGAAAACGAAATCCAGGCGGCAGCGCAGGATGCAGATGGAAATAACTTAAGCGGAAAATATTTGTTGCCATTGCAGAATACCACTCAGCAACCTGCCCTTCAGTCTTTAAAAAACAGGGATGTACGTCACGAATTATTTCTGCACTCCTGGAATCGTGCCGAGCAGGGAGACAGCACAGACACGCGCGAAATAATTTCCCGCCTTGCCGAAATACGCGCAGAGCAGGCACAGTTATTGGGCTATAAAAATTTTGCAGCCTGGAAACTTCAGAATCAAATGGCAAAAACTCCTGAAAATGTTATCTCTTTTCTGGACAAACTGGTAAAACCGGCTACTCAAAATGCAAAAGAAGAAGCTTCAGAAATTCAGAAGGTAATAGACAAAGAAAACGGCGGTTTTAAATTAGAACCGTGGGACTGGAATTACTATGCCGAAAAAGTACGAAAAGCTAAGTACAACCTGGATGAAAACCAGGTGAAACCCTATTTTGAATTGAACAACGTTCTGGAAAACGGCGTTTTTTATGCGGCTCATGAATTATATGGACTTAGTTTTAAAGAACGAAATGATATTCCGGTATACCAGGAAGATGTAAAGGTTTACGAGGTGTTCGACAAAGACAGCAGTTCGGTTGGGTTGTTTTATGCCGATTATTTTAAAAGAGATAACAAATCTGGCGGGGCCTGGATGTCCAATATTGTTGGGCAGTCCAAACTTCTGAACACAAAACCCGTGATCTATAACGTGTGTAATTTTACAAAACCTGCACCGGGACAACCTGCACTTATCAGTTTTGATGATGTTACCACGATGTTCCACGAATTTGGGCACGCACTGCACGGCTTTTTTGCCAATCAGCAATACCCAAGCCTTTCGGGAACAAACGTAGCCCGTGATTTTGTGGAATTCCCTTCCCAATTTAACGAGCATTGGGCAATCTATCCAAAGGTCTTTAAAAATTTCGCAAAACATTATAAAACCGGCGAACCTATGCCACAGGAACTGGTAGACAAGATCAAAAAGGCCGCTACCTTTAATCAGGGTTATGCACTTACCGAACTACTTGCGGCTGCGGAACTGGATATGCAATGGCATACCATCGCTGCGAATGACAGCATAAAGGATGTGGATAAATTTGAAGCGGAAGCCTTAAAAAGAACCAATTTAGATTTAAAAGAAGTCCCGCCAAGATACCGATCTACTTATTTTCTTCATATCTGGGGGAATGGATATGCTGCCGGTTACTACGCGTATTTATGGACAGAAATGCTGGATGATGATGCCTATTCCTGGTTTGAAGAAAACGGAGGTTTAACTCCCGAGAACGGTCAACGCTTCAGAGATATGATCCTTTCGAAAGGAAACACCGAAGATTTTGCACAGATGTTTGCAAAATTCAGAGGGCATGCTCCTGATATTACTCCTATGCTTAAAAACCGCGGACTTATAAAGATGTAAATTTCTTAATTTTAGAAGAGCTATCTCAAAAGCATTAAAAAAGTCATCCTGAATCTATTTCAGGATGACTTTTTTTATAACTACTAGAAATTAGAAGCTGAAACAAGTTCAGCTTAAGGAAAAAGTACTTTTTAGAAGCCTCTATTTTTTATTCCCACTCAACAACTAACGCACCAGTTTTTTATATTTGATACGCTTCGGCATGAGATCACCGCCAAGTCGTTTTTTCTTGTTTTCTTCATATTCAGAAAAGCTTCCTTCAAAGAAATAAACCTGAGAATCCCCTTCAAAAGCTAATATGTGAGTACAAACCCTGTCCAGGAACCAACGGTCGTGAGAGATCACCACCGCACAGCCGGCAAAGTTTTCTAAACCTTCTTCCAGCGCCCGCAGCGTGTTTACATCCAGGTCGTTCGTTGGTTCATCCAGCAACAACACGTTTCCTTCTTCCTTTAAAGTCATAGCCAAATGAAGCCGGTTGCGCTCTCCCCCGGAAAGCTTGCTTACCTTTTTATTTTGCTCGCTGCCCCCAAAATTGAACCTGCTTAGGTAAGCTCTTGAATTCACCTGCCTTCCTCCCATCATGATCAAATCCTGCTCATCGCTAAAGTTCTGCCAGATCGATTTTTCAGGATCGATATTCGTGTGACTCTGATCTACGTATGCGATCTTCACGGTATCTCCTACTTCAAACTTTCCTTTATCGGGTTGTTCTTCGCCCATGATCATTCTAAAGATCGTGGTCTTTCCGGCTCCGTTCGGTCCTATCACGCCTACAATTCCTGCCTGCGGCAATTTAAAGTTAAGATCTTCGTATAAGAGTTTATCGCCATAACCTTTGCTTACACCCTGGGCTTCAATAACGTTTGTTCCCAGCCGCGGACCATTCGGAATATAGATTTCCAACTTCTCATCCATCTGCTTTTGGTCCTGGCTCAGTAATTTATCGTAATTGTTTAAACGAGCTTTTTGTTTGGTCTGCCTTCCTTTTGGCGACATACGCGCCCATTCCAACTCCCGTTCCAGTGTTTTTTGGCGTTTGCTGGCCTGTTTCTGTTCCTGTGCCAGTCTTTTCGATTTCTGATCCAGCCAGGACGAATAGTTTCCTTTCCATGGAATTCCTTCCCCGCGATCCAGTTCCAGGATCCATCCTGCCACGTTGTCCAGAAAATACCGGTCGTGAGTCACGGCGATCACCGTTCCTTTATATTCCGATAAATGGTGTTCCAGCCAGTGCACAGATTCGGCATCCAGATGGTTGGTGGGCTCATCCAACAGCAACACATCCGGTTCCTGCAATAACAGTCGGCATAAAGCCACCCGGCGGCGTTCCCCTCCGGAAAGCACTCCTATTTTTTTATCGGGTTCCGGAGTTCGAAGCGCATCCATCGCTATTTCCAGTTTTGTATCCAGTTCCCAGGCGTTGGCCGCATCTATTTTATCCTGCAATGCTGCCTGCTTATCCATAAGCTTTTGCATCTTATCGGCATCTTCATAAACTTCCGGTAAGCCAAACATATCGTTTATCTTGTTGTATTCATCAAGAATGGCAACGGTTTCCGCGGCGCCCTCTTTTACAACTTCCAGTACGGTTTTTTCATCGTCCAGCTCAGGCTCCTGTTCCAGATAACCTACCGAATATCCGGGTGAAAAAACCACGTCTCCCTGGTAATTCTTTTCTACCCCGGCAATGATCTTCAGCAAAGTAGATTTCCCCGAACCGTTTAATCCCAGGATTCCTATTTTCGCTCCGTAAAAGAAACTCAGGTATATATTTTTAAGCACCGGAGTGTTTGCCCCCGGATATGTTTTTGTAACTCCCGACATCGAGAAGATCACTTTTTTATCGTCTGCCATTTTTGATGTTTTTATTTAAATACTATTATAAGAGAAATAACGCAATCTCCCAAACCACAAATATCCTGATTTTATAGATTATTTTGAACGCGAAGTTCTGAAATTTAAGAAGAATGTAACCCCAACTCCCTAAGTACGATCAATAATTGCCCCGTGTGATACGCAGTGTGCTCCAGCACCAGCAAAACCTCGCGAAAAAGAGTGTTTTTGGTCTCCGTACGAACGGGTTCCATTAGGCTTGTTCCTTCCTGCAGCAAAAAATCGCAAAAAGCAGTTCTCTCTTCCAGATAAGATTTTTGTAATTCCTCCCATTCATCTCTGCTTTGCGGAGACTGGATTTTTGGCCAATAATCATCGGGCCAGTTGTAATCGCTATAATTTTCCAGCGTACAATATTCCAGAATGTCTTTTTGAGCAAACCGTATATGGTAAAAAAGTTCGTAAAAAGAGTACGGCAAATTCCCCGGCCGCACACCAACTTTTTCAAAAGAAATCTTCTTCAGCATTTCCTCGAGCGGCATAAAGGCCTCTCCGCCTTTTAGGTGCTTTACCAGTTGCTGCCGTATTTTAGTCGTCTCACCCATTACACCCTTCCTTTTAGAGCATTGAACACCCATGACATGACAAAAAATCCTATTCCCACCGTAGAAAATCCTATGGCATAATCTTCATATTTCAGCACTCCCAATAAAACCAGGGCGATTCCTATTAGCAACATGGCAAAGGACGCCCAGGCGAAAATTGTATTTTTATTCATTCCCATAAAAGTCTTATTAATTTGGGCGCATGAACCGGGCTTTCCGCTGTATTCCCTTTCATTTCATTCCAGGGAGATGCCGCTGCAATCCCTTGCGCACCTTCTTACAAATATCGGGTTTTATTGAATTAATTCAGATATAAAATTCTACCGATTTTTGTATTTTAGCCAAGATACAAAAGCACTCGGTAATTTTTTTTGAAATATCCCTTACTTTTTATCGCATAAAAAGATAATTTTCAAAAAGAAAAATTTCAGAAAAAGAAAAACTAAATCCACATTTATGAATATCAGCTTCAATAAAAATGAAGATCATAATAAACTACTGGTTTCCAATCTCAATCATCGGTTAAAAGAAATAAAATTAGGAGGCGGCGAAAAAAGAATCGAAAAACACCACGCCAAAGGTAAATTAACAGCTCGCGAGCGTATAGATTACCTGCTGGACGATCCCAAAGATGCCATAGAGATCGGGGCTTTTGCGGGTGATGAAATGTATAAAGAGCATGGTGGCTGCCCCAGCGGCGGAGTGGTGGTAAAAATGGGCCATATTTCTGGAAAGCAATGTATCGTGGTAGCAAACGATGCCACCGTAAAAGCCGGTGCCTGGTTCCCCATTACTGCCAAAAAGAATCTACGGGCGCAGGAAATTTCTATAGAGAACCGGCTTCCCATAATTTACCTGGTAGACAGCGCCGGCGTTTATTTGCCTATGCAGGACGAAATTTTTCCCGACAAAGAACATTTCGGACGTATTTTCAGAAACAATGCGGTAATGAGCAGTATGGGGATTACCCAAATCTCTGCCGTAATGGGAAGTTGTGTTGCAGGAGGAGCCTATTTGCCCATTATGAGCGACGAAGCCCTGATTGTAGAAAAAACAGGAAGTATTTTTTTGGCTGGAAGTTACCTGGTGAAAGCGGCAATTGGAGAATCTATAGACAATGAAACCCTGGGAGGCGCCACCACTCATTCCGAAGTCAGCGGCGTAACAGATTACAAGGCAAAAGACGATAAAGATGCCCTGGATACCATCAAAAACATCGTAGACAAGATCGGCGATTACGATAAAGCAGGTTTTAGTCATAAAAAACCTGTAAAGCCCAAAGAAGATCCCAATGAGATCTTTGGAATTCTGCCTAAAAAGCGAAGCGATCAGTACGATATGCACGAGATCATTAAACGACTCGTAGATGGTTCTGAATTTGAAGAATATAAAGAAGGTTACGGCCAGACGATCATTACCGGCTACGCTCGAATCGATGGCTGGGCAGTGGGAATTGTCGCCAATCAGAGAAAAGTGGTAAAAACCAAAAAACTGGATGTGGGCAATCAGAGCACTGGCGGCGAAATGCAGTTTGGCGGAGTAATTTATTCAGATTCTGCCGATAAAGCCACGAGATTTATCGCGAATTGCAATCAGAAAAAAATTCCTTTGGTGTTCCTGCAGGACGTAACCGGATTTATGGTAGGAAGCAAAAGCGAACACGGTGGCATCATTAAAGATGGAGCAAAAATGGTAAATGCGGTAAGCAATTCGGTAGTGCCAAAATTCACCGTGATTATAGGAAATTCTTATGGAGCCGGAAACTATGCGATGTGTGGCAAAGCTTACGATCCGCGCCTTATTTTTGCCTGGCCCAGTGCAGAACTTGCCGTAATGGGCGGCACACAAGCCGCAAAAGTTTTGGCCCAAATCGAAACCGCTTCTATGGCAAAAAAAGGCGAAAAAGTTGATGAGAAAAAAGAAAAAGAGGTATTCGATAAAATTAAAAATCGGTACGACAAACAAACCTCTCCTTATTATGCCGCGGCACGATTATGGACAGATGCTGTTATAAATCCGTTGGATACCCGAAAATGGATTTCCGCAGGAATTGAGGCCGCCAACCACGCTCCGATTACCAAAGATTTTAATTTAGGAGTTATTCAAACTTAAATAATTTCGATAAAATGAAAGCGTCATGCTGAACTTGTTTCAGCATCTCAATGGCAAATCACAGACCCTACAACAAGTTCCGGGTGACGATTCATGTAATTACAATATTTTGCTGATATACAATAATTTAAAGCTAAAAGTTATACCACTTAACTATATATATTTATGAAAAAATTATTTTTAATTATCGTTATTTGTTGCCTAACAGGATTTGCAGCTTCAGCCCAGGTTCTAAGCAACAAACAGCATTATACCCAGGCAGACAGCCTTCGCGGATCTCTACGTCCGGAAAGGAATTTCGATGTGCTGAAATATCATCTTCGAGTAAAGGTAAATCCCGATGAACAATATATTTCAGGATATAACACCATTACTTTTAAAGCACAGCAAGAATTACCTGTAATGCAGATCGATCTTTTTGAAAATATGAAAGTGGATTCCATACTTCATAATGGAAAAAAACTTCAGTATGACCGGAAATTCAATGCCGTTTTTGTTACTCTCGATAAACCTCTACAGAAATCTGTAAAAGATTCTGTACAGTTTTTTTATTCCGGGAATCCTATTGTGGCAAAAAACGCTCCCTGGGACGGCGGATTTGTTTGGACCAAAGATGAAGACGGAAATGCGTGGATAGCAGTGGCAGTACAGGGAATGGGCGCAAGCGCCTGGTATCCCAATAAGGATTATCAAGGTGACGAACCCGAAGAAGTACTGGAAGAAATTGCCGTGCCCGATGGACTAATGGATGTTGGAAACGGACGCCTTGCGGGGAAAGAAGATCTGGGTAATGGTTACACTCTTTGGAAATGGAAAGTTTCTAACCCCATAAACAATTACGATGTGGTGGTAAATATTGGAAATTATGCTCATTTCCATGACAACTACAAAGATCTGGATCTGGATTATTACGTGTTGCCTTACAACCTCGAAAAAGCTAAAAAACAATTCCAGGAAGTGAAATCGATGATGGACTGTTTTTACACCAAAATAGGACCTTATCCTTTTGAAACCGATGGTTACAAATTGGTAGAAACTCCCTATTTGGGAATGGAACATCAGAGCGATGTTGGGTATGGAAATCATTATAAAATGGGCTATTTAGGCCGGGATCTTTCCGGTACCGGAATTGGTCTGAAATGGGATTTTATTATTATCCACGAATCTGGGCATGAATGGTTCGGAAACAGTATTACCGCCAAGGATATTGCCGATATGTGGTTGCATGAAGGCTTTACCAGCTATTTGGAGTCGGTTTATATCGAATGTCGCTGGGGAAAAGAAAAAGCGCTGGAATATCTACAGGGAATCCGGAAAAACATAGAAAACAAGAAAACCATCATTGGCGATTATGGCGTAAACAGCGAAGGAAGTGGCGATATGTATTACAAAGGTTCCAACTTGCTGAATAACATTCGCAGTATTTATAACAACGATGATCTGTGGTGGAAAACCCTGCAGGATTACACGGCCAAATTCCGCCATCAAACCATTACCACGAAACAAGCCGAAGATTTCTTCGATTCCAGAACAGATGTGAATTTGAAGCCTATTTTCGACCAATACCTTCGGAATACGGCTTTGCCGGAACTTCAGTTTAAAAAATCTGGAGACACCTACGCCTACAGATGGCAAGCCGATGTTGATGATTTTAAAATGCCGGTAGATGTTTTTGTAAACGGGAAGGAAGTAAGATTGGTTCCCAATAAAAACTGGCAAAAATTAACCCAGGAAGTAGATGATAAAGACGATATAAAAGTTAACGATAAGAAATTTTATATCGCCACAGAATTTGAAGATTAGATTTTCCCAAATTTGAAAGAAGGCCGCATTACTTCTTATTTAATCCGGCTTTTTAAGGTGTTCTTTCTGTGGATCTTTCCGTTTGGGGTTTCTTCGAATTTCTCAATCAGGTAGATCTTTCGGGGTTTTTCGTACCTGGTGAGACTGTCCAGCTCTTCGATCTGCTTTTTTAGCTGCTGCAGGTAGTCTTCAGAAAAATCGGTTTCTACAAAAAGAACAAGTTTCTGCCCCAGGGCGTCATCGGGCAGGGAAGTTATAAAAAAACGCCTGTCGATTATCTCATTCAGTTTTCGTTCTATTTCTTCCGGAAAAAGTTTGATCCCGCCGGAGTTAATCACATTATCATACCTTCCCTTCCATAAGAATTTTTTGTAAGTCAGGATTTCTACCATATCATTGGTAACCACGGTACCTTCAGCTACTTTGGGGGCCTTTACGATCAGGCAACCTCTGTCATCTGTAGATATCTGGATGTTAGGCAGTAACTTAAAGGGAATTTCTTTTTTCTTTTTTTTCTTTGCATTTAGCCTTTTTGCAGCGATATGAGAAACGGTTTCTGTCATCCCAAAAGTTTCGTACACCTTTGTCTTTAAGCCCTGCACCATTAATTGAAGATTGGGCGCAACCGCTCCTCCTCCCACGATCAGCTTTTTTATTAAATGAAGCCTGGCAATAGAATTATCCAGTTGAAAAGGGGTCATCGCACAAAAATCGTAGGTTTTGAATACCTGATCCAGCGGATTGGACGAAGGAGGAATAGAATCCAACTCCCATCCTAACACCATTGCCCTTACCAACATCATTTTACCCGCGATATAATCTACAGGTAAACATAAAAGTGCAGTAGATTTCTCCGGAAGTTCAAAAAAACTGCCGGTGGCTTTTGCCGAGTTCACCATAAATTCTTTCCTGATCCTGAATTTTTTAGGGGTTCCGGTAGAACCCGATGTCTTTACGGTAATAAATTCGGAAGGTTTTATCCAATCCAGCAAAAAATCTCCTATTGCTCCTTCGTGGGGTTCTCCTTCTTTTATAAGGTTATAGGCAATATTTTTCAGTTCCGCGTTAGAATAGTGGACCTTGTTGTATTTAAACTGCGGATGAGTCTCCGGAACTTTGTACTTATCATTCATATTTAATAAAATATTCAACAATAATTATACAAATTTAACACTTTTATTCGACATTCTGTTCTATTTCTTCTGTGGTGACAGGAAGAGGTTTTTCAATTCTTCCGGTTAGTTTTTCCTTCCAATTATGCCACTTATATTTTTTGGCCAGCAAAAGAACAAAAAGCGGATATACTACTACCAAAGGCAAAAACACATCGTAACCCGCCGAGGGATCGGAAATATCTTTTAAAATAGATTCGGTTTGAAAGGCGGTCCAGTCGGTGGTAACCAACAGGGCAATAACCAGATTATTAGCGGCATGAAACCCCAGGGAAAGTTCCATCCCCTCATCCATTAAAGTGATGATTCCCAGTAAAAATCCTGTTCCTATGTAGGAGAACATGATCAAATTTCCCAGCTTGGTGACTTCCGGATTAAAAAAGTGCAGTCCCCCAAAAATGACAGAAGTAAGAATTAGCGGAAGCCAGCGGTTCTTAAAGAGAGCGCCAAAGCCTTGCATTAAATAGCCACGGAAGAGATATTCTTCGAAACTGGTTTGCAGCGGAATAAATATTACCGCGATGATTAAGAGAATAAAAAACGGACGGGAATGAAAATTCAACGCGTAATTTTCGGGATTTACCCAGTAATCAATCAACGTAGAGACGATCAAAAAAGCAGCGATTACTCCAAACGAAAAGAAAATTCTGCCCCAGTCTACTTTGGGTCGTGAAGTAGTTAAGGCTCTTATGGGTTCTTTATGAAGAAATTTGACAACCAGAAATATTCCCACCAGTCCGACCGCATAAGTTAAAAGCAAAAGAAATAATGAGTAATTAGAATTGAGCAAGTGTAGCATCTGGGTCTGATCCATATTTAGAACCTTATATCCGCCTTTAAAGAAAATCGCGATAGTTAGAGGAATCTGGCCAAGGATAATGGCTGCTATTATAACTAAAAACCCTACAATATATCTCCAGAATTCATAACGGTACTTAAAAATTTGCTCTATAAACATTTTTTATAAATTAACTTCCCAGTGGTTCCCGGGATTATACCAAATTTCCCCTTTTTCAATCTGCAAAGGGCTTTTAAAATTGTTTGTATACAGCCCGCCGGTTCCCAATCCTTGTGGCAAATCGGAATGTTGTATATATGTCCACTGGCTTATCGCGTTTAAACCAATATTGCTTTCCAGAGCACTTGTAATCCACCAGCCTATCTCCATTTTATCGGCTAGCTTTTGCCATTCCTTTGTTCCCCGATAGCCGCCAATGAGGCTGGGTTTAAAGATAATATATTGCGGATTTATTTGTTGTAACAATTGTTGCTTTGCGGCAGGATCTACAACACCTATCAATTCTTCATCAAGAGCGATGGGAACCGGCGTTTTTTCGCAGAGTTTGGCCATCACATCAACCTGTCTCTGTTTTATGGGTTGTTCTATGCTGTGTAGATCGTATTCACTTAATCTCTTCAGTTTTTCGAGGGCTTCAGAAGGCGAAAATGCACCATTGGCATCGACTCTTAGTTCTACTTCTTCCGAAGAAAATTCCCGGCGTATAGAATTCAATAAATCGAGTTCAGCTTCAAAATCAATAGCACCAATTTTTAGCTTAATACATTTAAAACCTTCCTTCAATTTTGAAGAAATCTGTTCTTTCATAAAGGATTTTTCGCCCATCCATACCAGACCGTTGATAGGAATTCCCTCTACACCCGAGGTAAAATCTGAAGGAAAAAGCAGAAAGGGCGCTTCTGAAGCAAGACTTTTAAATGCCATTTCTACTCCAAACTGAATGGAGGGAAATTCTTTTAATTTCTCCCAGAGAACGACGGGACCCAACTCTATATTTGCGCAGGTCCATTTCAATTTTTCTTCGTAATCGGGCCTGTCGTCAATACTGAGTGAACGCAGAATGCCACATTCGCCAATTCCTGTTTTATCCTGATTTTTAAGAATAATGAACCAGCTTTCCTTAGACGTAAGAACACCCCGCGAGGTTCCGCTGGGGCGTTTGAAATTTAGAATATGTTTTTTATAGGTTGCTGTTATCATTTAAAGATAGCGTGCTTTGCCTGCTTTATAATTCGATACTCTCTCCGATTTCCAACAACATTAAATCTTTACCTTTTTCATAGAATTTTCGTTTGGCCTCCTCATGATCTATTTCAATATATCCAAAAGTATCATAATGGCAGCCCAGGATTTTATCGCATTTCACGAAATCGCTGGCAATAATGGCGTCTTCTACTCCCATGGTAAAGTTATCTCCTATGGGGAGGATGGCCAGATCCAGTTCTGTGGTCATTCCTATTAACTTCATATCCATAGTAAGAGCGGTATCGCCGGCGATATAAATATTTTTATGTTCGCCTTCTATAACAAATCCTCCTGGCTGGCCTCCATATTTCCCATCGGGAAAGGAACTGGAATGAATGGCATTGACATATTTTACTTTTCCAAATTCGAAATCCCAGCTTCCGCCGTGATTCATAGGATGCACTTCGATTCCCTTTTCTTCAAAGTGATTGGCGATTTCAAAATTACTAACGATCACTGCGCCGGTGTTTTTGGCGATGGCCTCGGCATCTAACGTGTGATCCTGATGGGCATGAGTGATTAGAATATAATCTGCTTTTAGATCTTTTATATCGATTTTATCTTTAGAAAGTTCATTTCCGCTAATAAACGGATCTACCAGCACATTTAAATCGCCGATCTCAATTGCAAGAGAATTCTGTCCGTAAAATGTAATTTTCATAACGTCTTAAATTGAATTTTCTTAAAAATAAGAATTGACGCGCTATTACGCAGCAAACGTATAATATATTTTTGTTAAATATAAGGTTTTTTGAAGCTATATCAGCAATCCTACGCCGAACAAAAGAGCGATTAAAAAAGTGGTTAATGCCAGCACTTTTAGCTCCGGGTCCAACAGCATGGGATTTTCGTTTTGAACAACCCTTCGCAGATGAAGCAGCAGCGGAATAAAACCGATAAGATAAATAAAATCATTCCATTCTGAACCGGCAAGTACAGAGTAGATCACGAGACAAAGAACCGCTCCAAGAATCAGGAAATAATGATAATTTTTAGCCTTTTCGTCCCCGAGTTTTACCGCGAGTGTTATTTTACCCGCTTTTTCATCAGATGCACGATCGCGCATATTGTTTAAGTTAAGAACGGCGCTACTCAGGAAACCAATAGCAAAGGCCGGCAGTAAAACTTCCCAGGAAAATTTCAGGGAGTACAAAAAATAAGAACCAAAAACC
>JBAVQO010000545.1:0-1522 GCA_049694135.1 Gillisia sp.
GTCTGGCACGAAACTTGTTAGTTTTAAAATACAATAAGGAATTATTATGAAAAAAACATCTATCGTTAGTTGGGGTTCAATTTTTTTGTTATTGTCCATCGGTCTGCTGTCCGCGGGAATTGCCCCCCCTAAAGAAGGGGGGGCGCTGCCGGAAATAACGTTGTCTGTGCCTGAAGTGCAAACCCACCAAAACTATCTAGGCATTACCAACAATAAAAAAACATTTCACATTCCTGAGATTAAAGCAGAGGTTGTACTAATAGAAATCTTCAGCATGTACTGCCCATACTGCCAGAAAGATGCACCGGTGGTAAATGAATTGTACAATAAAATTGAACGGGATGAAAAACTGAAAAATAAAATAAAGCTGATCGGTATTGGTGCCGGTAACTCTCCTTTCGAGGTTGATTTTTTCCAAAAGACTTATAATGTTAACTTTCCACTTTTTCCAGATGGCGAATTCATCATCCACAAAATGCTTGGAGAAGTGAGAACGCCATACTTTATCGGCGTTAAAATGAATAAGGATGGAACCCACAGCATTTTTTATTCAAAACGCGGAGCCATAGAAGATGCTTCAAAATTCTTAAACTTAATTCTTTCTAAAGCTGGATTTTAAAGAGGAGGTGTTACCGGTGAGAAAATTCTCTAAGATATTTTTTTCGTTTTTCGCCCTTTTTTTTGTGAGTAGTTATGCATTTGGGCTGTCAGATGCGTTCAAAAATAATATTTATAATCCCGGACAGTTGAAACCGATAGACAGCAAACTGAAAGTCAAGGTCGGAGAAAAGGCACCAGAATTTACCCTTCCTTCTTTATCCGGAAAGAAAATTTCTTTGAGTCAATTTAAAGGGAAACAAAATGTTGTCATTTCCTTTGTGCCGGCTGCCTGGACTCCGGTGTGTTCGGATCAATGGCCGGGCTATAATCTTGCGAAGGCTATTTTTGATAAAAACGGTGCAATACTTTTGGGGATTACGGTAGACAACATTCCGACCCTTTATGCATGGACCAATCAGATGGGGGATCTGTGGTTTCCGGTTCTTTCCGATTTTTGGCCCCATGGCAAAGTTTCGAAGATGTTCGGTGTACTTCGCTCAGATGGTGTCGCTGATCGGGCGTTGTTTATCATAGATAAGAAAGGTATTTTAAGGTACGCACATGTATCTGACATTAACAAGCGGCCCGACTTAAAAGACTTGGCAACAGAGCTGGAAAAACTGAACAAAGATTGATTAAAATACTGTGAGCTTATGGAGGCCTTGACACGTGAGACGCTGCAATCATAATATTAGAAAAACGTTGAATCTTGTAAATGAAATGATCAAGGTCGCCGATGAGGGCGACATTGAACGAGAAGATAACGGCTGCGGCATTCTTTACGGTGTATTGCGTGATTCGGCATATAAATTGAAAAATCTGGCGGAAAAGGAAAAAGAGAAGCACATATTAAAAGGGTGGTGGATAGAAGAGTCCGACATCTGAAAACTAGACCGGCGTGTCTCCATGCAAGGTTGGAAAC
>JBAVQO010000546.1:0-3717 GCA_049694135.1 Gillisia sp.
TCGCAGCTACAGGACAATATCCACTGGATAAAAAATGCGAAAAAGAACAAATTAGTAGTGGGTTCCAGGGCCCGCATTCTTTACGCAGATGCAGAAGGAAGAATGAAAATCGCGAAGGCATTTAACGACGCGATTGGGGAAGGAAAATTAGGAACGGTTGTTCTTGGAAGAGATCATCATGACGTTTCCGGAACCGATTCTCCTTACCGGGAAACTTCTAATATTTACGATGGATCTCGTTTTACCGCAGATATGGCTGTTCAGAATGTAATCGGCGACAGCTTTCGCGGGGCCACCTGGGTAAGCATTCACAACGGCGGTGGAGTTGGTTGGGGAGAAGTGATAAATGGGGGATTTGGTATGATTCTTGAAGGTAATAAAGAATCTGAAAACAAGTTGAAATCTATGTTGTTTTGGGATGTAAACAACGGATTGGCAAGGCGTTCCTGGGCACGAAATAAAGAAGCTGTGTTCTCTATTAAACGAGCAATGGACCTGGAACCAAGACTGAGGGTTACATTGCCAAATTTTGTAGATGACACTTTATTAGGAGAGCGTTAACCACAAACCATTTAAAACTCATTTTATGAAATTCTTAAAAATTACCACTGTATTTCTCTTCCTGGCGGTTGGGCTTACCTCCTGCGACAGTGTTAGAGTAGCTTCTGATTACGATCAGAATGCCAATTTCAATAATTACAAAACATATGCTTTTTTTAAACCCGGAATAGACAAAGCGGATATTTCGGATCTTGACAAAAAGAGGATTTTAAGAGCGATCGATCAGACCATGAATGCCAAAGGCTTCACAAAATCTGATAATCCAGATCTTTTAGTAAGCATCTTCACTAAAACCAAAGAAAACATCAATATTTATCAGCACAACTACGGCTATGGCTATGGCTGGGGTTGGAATCCCTGGTATTGGGGAGCAGGAGCGAACACGGTAAACACCACCAGTGAAGGCACGCTGTACATAGATTTGATAGATGCAGGGCAAAAAGAACTGGTTTGGCAGGGAATGGGAACAGCTGCTCTTGCAAAAGATGTAAATAAAAAACAGGAGCGAATTAACGAAATTGTTCAGCAGATTCTGGAAAAATATCCTCCGGGAACTCCAAAATAATCTTTTAAAAAAACGCCACCAGGGGCGTTTTTTTATTTCCGCATATCACTTTTTGAGTACAGAATTATTGAATTCATATTCCTAAATACAATTTCTGAGTTTCCTTTCCGATTTCGTATCTTTATAACTCCTGAAAAAGAAGCAAAATGACGGACCATTTGGATAAAATAGAATCTAACGAAATTCTGGACAGGTTACCTGCCCATCTAAAACAGTTTATAAAACCGCAGAATTATGATGCTTACAACGCGATTAATCAGGCGGTCTGGAGGTATGTAATGCGCAAAAATGTTGAATATCTCAGCAAAGTTGCTCATAAAAGTTACCTCGATGGACTAAAACAAACAGGAATTTCCATAGACCATATTCCGAATATGTACGGGATGAATCGAATTTTGAAGGAAATTGGCTGGGCGGCCGTGGCGGTAGATGGTTTTATTCCACCCGCAGCGTTTATGGAATTTCAGGCTTTTAATGTGCTGGTAATCGCGAGCGACATCCGTCAACTGGAACATATAGAATATACTCCTGCGCCCGATATTATTCATGAAGGCGCCGGCCACGCACCCATTATAGCGAATCCCGAGTACGCCGAATATCTCAGAAGATTCGGAGAAATTGGTTGTAAAGCGATTTCCAGTGCCAAGGATTATGAAATGTACGAAGCCATTCGTCATTTATCGATAATTAAAGAAGCCGAAGACACTCCGGAAGAAGAAATAAAGGAAGCAGAAGCCAAGGTAGATTACCTTCAGAATAATATGGGAGAAGCCAGTGAAATGGCACAAATAAGGAACCTGCATTGGTGGACGGTGGAATATGGCCTGATTGGCACCCTCAAGGATCCCAGGATCTACGGTGCCGGGTTACTATCTTCTATAGGAGAAAGTACCTGGTGCATGACCGATAAAGTGGAAAAAAGACCTTATACGCTGGAAGCGGCAAATCAGGAATTCGACATTACCAAGCCCCAGCCCCAATTATATGTTACCCCGGATTTTGCACATTTAAGCCTGGTACTGGAAGAATTCGCCAACACCATGGCCCTTAGAAAAGGTGGCCTGGAAGGGATAAATAAGCTCATAAATTCAAAAAATATCGGCACCATCGAATTAAGCACCGGAATACAGATCTCCGGAGATTTTACCAAAGTCATTTCTCATAAAGATAAGCCTATCTATTTTCAAACGACAGGAAAAACTGCCCTTGCTTACCGCGAAAAAGAGTTGGTAGGCCACGGAACCAGTACTCATGCGGAAGGATTCGGCTCCCCTGTTGGAAAATTGAAAGGAATCAATCTTGCTATAGAAGATATGAGCCCACGTGATTTGCGGGCTTACGATATTTACGAAGGGGAAAATATAACTTTTGAATTTGAAGGCGGGGTAGTTGTAAAAGGCGAAATCATAACCGGAACCAGAAATCTTCAGGGTAAAATTATACTTATAAGTCTCAAAAATTGCACGGTAACTTACCAGGACGAAGTACTTTTTCAACCGGAATGGGGAATTTACGACATGGCTATTGGCAAAGAAGTGGTTTCCGCTTTTGCAGGTCCTGCAGATCCGCTCTCTTTCGACCTAATCACTCATAAAACCACCAGTAAAACTATTAAACCTAAACTCACCAGAGAAAAAGAAGAGTTGGAATCTCTATATCAATCGGTAAGGAATATTCGTGAAGGGAAAAATACAAAGTTCTCTTTGGAAGCCGCCTTTGATATTCTGAAGAAATTCCATCCCAATGACTGGTTACTAGCGGTAGAGATATATGAACTGGTGTTTGACAAGAATGCGGAATTTGCAAGGGAAGTCAGGACACATCTGGAAAAAGTAAAAGAACAACGGCCAAAAATCGCTCATCTGATAAACGGAGGAATAGCTTTAATCGAGCAAGAAAAAACTGCAGTTGCCTAGAGTTTAAGACTTTCTATTTCCCGGTCGTTATTTATCACGTTTCCCTTGTATTCTAGTTTCCAGCCCATAGAATTGGTCAGGATGTAAATCTTCTGAAGTTCACTGATCAGTCGATTTTGTGCAATTGCTTTTAGGGCTGATTTCTCTATTTTCTTCCGCAGGGATTTTTCGATGTTCTTGCGGATCTTGTTATAGTCTGATGCATCGAATTTATTCAGGTAATCCTGCGACACATCGTAATATTTCAAATTCGGATTTATCGAAATCTCCTCTTTGGGAATATAGGTAATGTTCAAAGTCTTATTTTCAGAATCAATAATAGTCTTCAGCTTGCTCAAATCGTAAGAGATATTCACTTTAGCATTTACAACAATAAGTGCCTTTTTGTTTGCAGAAAGCACATCCAGATAAAACTTTTTAGTATCCTTATAGGTATACACCTGAGCGAAATTCCCTTCTATCACTACCAGTTTACCAACGTTTCTTATCTGATTTTGAATTAATTCGGTGTTTTCCAGAAGTTGATCTTCCTGTTGCTTGTACGACTGATAATATTTGTAACCAAAAAACAGAAGCAGAATCAACAGAAGTACTAAAAATAATTTTCTCATTGGGTCGTTTAAAACAGAATATACGGAATATTCAGGAAGAAAAGAAAGAGATGAATTTGGAAAA
>JBAVQO010000547.1:0-5346 GCA_049694135.1 Gillisia sp.
GCTGATCCCGATTGGGATAGCGGAATCATTTTCGGAACTGGAATTTTAGGAGTCGATAAATTCCGTGAAGCCATTCATTTAATAGATGAAGGAAAAACCAGGAGGTTGGGTAGTACCAGCGTAATACAGACCATGGCCAGCGGTATTAGCGCCTACTTAGGCGGATTAATGGGCTGCGGGAACCAGGTAACTACAAATTCTTCAGCCTGTACCACAGGTACCGAAGCGGTGCTGATGGGATATGAGCGAATAAAATCGGGAAAAGTGAAACGAATGCTGGTAGGAAGTTGTGGAGATTCGGGACCTTACGTTTGGGGTGGTTTTGATGCCATGCGAATTCTGCCGGGCAAATTCAATCATTGTCCGAAAGACGCTGCAGGACCCATGAGTGCAGACGCGGCAGGATTTATACCCGGAAGTGGGGCAGGAGCTTTACTTCTCGAAGATCTTGACTCTGCTTTGGAAAGGGGTGCCAGGATCTATGCCGAAGTGGCGGGAGGGGAAGTGAACAGCGGTGGCCAAAGAAATGGAGGCAGTATGACGGCCGCTAACAACATGGCAGTTCAAAAATGTATAAAATCGGCTTTAAAATTTTCAGGAATTCATTCAGAAGAGATAGATGCTATTAATGGCCATTTAACGGCCACCACCCGCGATGCAACCGAAATCAGCAACTGGGTTGAAGCACTACAGCTAAAAAAGAAGAATTTTCCGCCTATAAATTCGCTAAAAGGAATGACGGGTCATTGCTTAAGCGCTTCGGGAAGTATTGAATGCGTGGCTTCGGTGCTGGAAATATACAGGCAATTTCTTTTTGGAAACCGGAACTGTAAAAATCTAAATCCTGAAATTGAAGCACTTATAGGATTAGAAAGTATCCCTATGAAATCTATTCCGAAAGAAATAAAAATTCTTGCCAAAGCGAGTTTTGGTTTCGGTGATGTGAATGCCGTAGTTCTTTTTAAAAAGTTTATAAACTAATTAGGAATATCTTTATTAGAATCTGAATATATTTAAAGAAAAAATATGAGTGATAAAGAAATTATTCAGAAAATTAAAAACCTTGTAAAACCTTATGTACAAAGAAAAGAAGGCCTACAAGATTTCAATGAGGACACCGATTTTATAAATGATCTTAAAATAAACTCGGCCAACCTGGTAGATGTAATTTTAGATGTCGAAGATGAATTTGATATCACCATAGACAATGAATCTATGAATGGAATGTTACTGGTTGGGGATGCCAAAAAAATTGTAAAAAATAAACTGGCCGAAAAGTGATAGGCAACGATATTGTAGATCTGGACCTGGCGGTGGTTTCGAGATGGAAGGAACAAAGGTTTCGGGAAAAGATCTTCACTTCAGAAGAAATCGAAAAAATTACTTATTCTGCCACTCCCGTGGTAACTTTATGGCGATTTTGGTCTATGAAAGAAGCTGCTTACAAAGCGCACCAAAGGCATTTTTCACTCCCAAGAACGTTCAATCCAAAAGAAATAAAGTGCCAGCAGACTGGGGAATCTGAAGGAATCGTGGAAATAGGGAAACAAAAGTACCTTACCTCTACGTCCGGTTTTGAAGATCACATTCATTCCTCGGCAATTACGAACTCTTCTATTAGAATGCTTCAGAAAAAATATACAACTTTAGTAAATCTAAAATCAGAATTGCTCCGTCTGGTTTCCACGACGTACCACCTTCCGCTGGAGACATTGAACATAAAGAAAGATAAGCATTTTATTCCCGGTATCTTCTATAAAAAAAAGCCACTTCCCATCGTTTTTTCGTTAAGCCATCACGGCAGGTTTTCGGCGCTCCTCCTTCAAGTTAATGAACTATTAAATCCCGGTTAAAAGTTATTAAATCTACTTGAATTGTCTGAGTCGGGTTGTAAATTAAATAAAATTTTAAAACCCAATTTTTATATGAAGACAGTAGATAAAATGGAGGTGTTACACAGCCAAACGCCCGAGTTTATAGAACAGGGAGAAACAGGAAAATTTCTAAAACTCATACCTGATACCTTTATAATAAAAGGAGCTGAAGGAGAAAAAGGTTTTTGCCAGGGTTATGCCATAAGGCACCTGAACCGGCAGGATATTCTTTTAATTGATACCGTAGAAGAAGGGATGAAACCCGGGATCAAAACCCTGGTGGAGGACGGGTATCATATAAAAGGCATTTTGCTGTCAGGATCTTCGGTGGTAGAAAACGCCTATGCCGATTTAAAAACGCTTTCTGATGATGCCGGTGGAGCACCAATATATGCTCATCCCCGTAATTCTTTTAAAGATAATTTCAAAGTAAAAGACATCACTCAGAAACATGAGGTTCTTAAGCATTTTGGAATAACGATAGATGATCTTCCAGGAAATAATGGAGGTTCCGTTCTAATTTATTCAGATATTAACGATGGAATGCTGTTTACAGGAGAAGATGCTATAGGGTCTCCTTATGACAGCGAGGAAACGCAGTTTACGCGTCCAAAACTAAACAGCAAAAATGATGAATTTGGTCTTGCAGAAAGTTGGGGTGCCTATAACAGGGATTTTAGATACCTGTTTCCTTTACATGGGAAACCCGGTTTTAATCTTGAAGAAGGACATCAAACCGATATCCTGGACAGATTAAGCAGAGTTCGCGAATAATTCATTCTGAAAATTATCAGATTTTAAAAGAACTATTCCTGAAGTATTTTAGCGTGATTCACAATTTTTCCTCTCTTTAGAGATTAGAAAAATTCAGTCTTATGTGATAAAATACTTTTCGAATAGTTTTTTTATTTCTGTTCCTGCCTTTTTTCCGTCTCCTTTTCTTTTTCTTCCATTTCTTTCTCTTCCTCTGTTTCCACTAAAGGATGATCTGTAATATTAAGACCAACAATTAAAATTATGTTGGAAATCGTTCCATAAAGCATTGTAACTACTGCAACCAGGCCGCCTCCCAGGAGACTGGCAATAGCAAGACTAACATAATAGATGCTAATATACCATCCATAAGGAACCTGATTGCTTTCGGTGATTGGAAGGTTCAACAGTAAAAAAGCGATAATTGAGCATATAATAAGAATCGTGTCAGATTTGGCGATCATAAGTACATCCTGATAATGTTTCTTGGTGAGGCGGGATTGCGATTTTCGGCTTACGCTCAAGACGGTCAGCAACAAAGCCAGGATTGTAGTAGCCCCTAAAATTACGGTATTACAGAGCATATTTATTCCTGAAAGCGAGCCGCTTAAAAGTTCCTTTGCTTTATATCCCGATAATTGCCCCAGAATAAAAGTTCCGGTGCCCATAATAATGGTGGAAACAACGCCTCCTACGACTGCACGTTTAAAGATTTTGTCCATAAAATAAGTTGAATTATTGAAAGGCTAATATTAATGATTTATGAAGATATTTCCTTTGGTATTAACTTTTTTCAAGCATAAGATATTGTTAAAGCCCCTGTAAAATCGTGATAAAAATGATATTTTAAAGTCTGAAAAAAAAATTACTATGGCAGGACTGAACGTAACTCAAAAACTCATTAAATCTCACCTGATCGAAGGGGAGATGACCCCGGGCAAAGAAATAGGCATAAAAATAGATCAAGCCTTACTGCAGGATGCTACCGGAACTTTGGTACAGCTGGAGCTCGAAGCGATGGGACTAAAAAAAGCCAAGACAGAAATAGCGGTGCAGTATGTAGATCATAACTTACTCCAAACCGATTCCAAAAACGCTGATGACCATGTTTTTTTGTTATCGGCTGCACAAAAATTTGGATTATGGTTTAGCCGCCCGGGAAATGGTGTGAGTCACCCCGTTCATATGGAGAGATTTGGAAAGCCTGGAAAAACGATGGTGGGATCCGACAGTCATACGCCAGCAGCAGGATCTTTGGGAATGCTGGCCATAGGAACAGGCGGACTGGATGTTGCAGCGGCCATTGCCGGACAGCCATACTTCGTAAAAATGCCGAAAGTAATGGGAGTGAAACTTACAGGAAAACTTCCTGACTGGGTAAGCGCAAAAGATGTTATTCTGGAGATGCTTAGAAGATACGACGTAAAAGGTGGCGTGGGAAAGATAATAGAATATTATGGCCCCGGTTTAAAACATTTAAGAGCAATGGATCGCCATGTAATCGCCAACATGGGCGCAGAACTCGGTGCTACTACCACCGTGTTTCCCAGCGATAAAGAAACAAAACGATTTTTAAAATCTCAACACCGGGAAGAGGATTGGACAGAGCTTTTAGCCGACGATGATTGCGAGTACGATCTTCACGACGAAATAGTTCTTGATGATCTGGTGCCTCTTATCGCCTTACCCACGAGTCCGGGAAATGTGGTGCCGGTAACAGAAGTGGCGGGAAAAGAGATAAGCCAGGTGGTAATCGGTTCCTCGGCTAACCCGGGATTGCGAGATTTTTGGATGGCAGGCGCCATTGTAAAAGGAAAATCTATCAGCAACAATGTTTCCTTCGATGTAAATCCAACCAGCCGGCAAATCATTCAAAATATGATTGAAAACAAGACTTTTGCCAACTTAATCACGGCGGGAGCCAGGTTTCATCAATCGGGGTGCATGGGCTGTATAGGAATGGGAGAAGCTCCGGCTTCAAATTCCATAAGTTTAAGGACCATGCCAAGAAATTTTCCGAGCCGTTCGGGAACCGAAGATGATATGGTGCATTTATGCAGCCCTGAAACCGCGGCGGCTTCAGCGTTAACGGGTAAAATTACCGATCCGAGGGATCTCGAGAAGCTGTACGATATGAGTTATCCACAGTATAAAATGCCGGAAATGGTCATCCTAAACACCGAAATGCTGGTACCTCCTGCCAAAGATGGGGAAGAGGTGGAGCTAAAAAAAGGACCGAATATTAAAACACTTCCGCATATAAATCCGTTGATGGATTCTTATGAAGTACCGGTTTTGCTGAAGATGGGAGACAATATCTCTACCGATGAGATTTTGCGGGCCGGTGCCGAAGTACTTCCTTTTAGAAGCAATTTGCCTGAGATCAGCAAATTTTCGTTTGTGGTGATAGATAAAACCTTCTACAAACGTTCTTTACAGGCCAAAGATGATTTTGGAGGACATGTCGTGGTAGCAAAAGATAATTATGCTCAGGGTTCCAGTAGGGAACACGCGGCCCTGGCACCTAAATATTTAGGGCAGGTTGCGGTAATCGCTAATAGTTACGCTCGAATTGCCTGGCAAAACCTAATAAATTTCGGTATTCTTCCCCTTGAATTTATCAATGTTGAAGATTATGATAAAATTGAACAGGGAGATATGGTCTGTCTTAAAAATCTTCGGGAAGATGTGGCCAATAGAAATAATATACGCGTGCTGG
>JBAVQO010000548.1:0-8983 GCA_049694135.1 Gillisia sp.
CTTTTATACACTTCCCAATGAGGGTATTCACCACATTCTGATGCTGTTGCACTAACCCCAATGCTTCTTCACGTTCCTCCTTAAAAAGTTGCTCCATGCAATTTCTGATGTATGCAGCCGTTCTTGGGTTGATCTCCTGGGTCAGGTATTCAAAGAATGCCTGTTTGTTGGTCCTGATCTGATTTATTAAGACCTTTTTGTGGTCATCTGTAAAGTTATTGATCCTGGCCTGTTGTATTCTCTCTGAAAGATCCTGTTCCCCCGCTGTGCAGGAATTAAGAAAAGCCTGCATTCCTTCTTTATAATGCTCTGGCCGGACGTCGACCCCAAAGGCGAATTCCTTTCCTCCCAAATGGTCTTTGACGGCATCGTTAAACAGCTTTAAATTTAGATCGTCTCCCCACTCCTCCAGGTCTTCTACAGGAAGTGTTGCGACATTCTTTCGCCAGAAATCGTTTATGAAGTCCTGCGCAATTCCAAGGATCCCCGGCTGCAGTTCCAGGCCGAATTCCTGCCCTGAGTCCAGCGCAAATTCGTTCAATGCTTCCTGGCAAAAACTATGAATGGTCTGTATGGAAGCTTCATCCAGTTCGGAAAGGGCTTTTTTCAGTCGGTTGATCACCTCCTGTTTGTCCTCCTGCTCTTCGATATAATTCTGAATGGTTTCTTCATTACAGCTACCTGATTCTGCTGCCTTTATGGCTTCTCTGATGAACCTGCGCACCCTGGCCGCCAGTTCAGCCACCGCGGCATTGGTAAAGGTTACCAGCAGGATCCGTGATACCGGGACATTCTTTTCGAGAATGAGCCGTAGCACTAACAGTCCTATGGAATACGTCTTTCCGGTTCCTGCACTTGCCTCCACAAGACTGGCATCTTCGAGCTTTACGCTTTCTTTATCTAATGGTTTGAACTCTGTCATAGTTTTTTTGATTAATTGAACGCCTGGCTGACCGGCTTCATGTATTGACGGTATTTGTGGAGGAAACTCACAAGATTCTCTTCTTCCTCAAAAAAGCCACTGTCGTACTCCCTTTGGAGATAGGGAGAAGGATAACAATTTCCGTAGCGTCCGAACTTCTTATTTATTTTGGGTTTAACCTTCTCCGGCCCTGCAACATCCTCTGCCAGTAAGGCGATCTCGTCCACTTCGAAACCAAACTTTGCTGAAAAAGGAATAATCGCGCTGTAGTTGGACATCAGGTCCTGCAGCCAGTCTTTCAGAAAACCATAGGCCTTTTCCTGGCTCCAGTCATTACTGACCCTGACTAGTTCGGCACCGGACTGGTCATCGTTCAGGTGTATGTAATTCAGTGTTCTTGCTTTTCCAGAAGCAAGAAGGACCAGATATCTTACAAAAGCGGTGATCTCATAGTCTTTTCTTCTTTTAGAGACATTCAGCAACAAACCTTCTCCTGCCACCTGCTGTACCTTCCCCTTGAGATGGACTGTATGGTTGCCTCTTAAAGTGAACTCAAGGAAGATGTCCTCTTCAGTAACCTGAGGATCTTTCTCCAGCTCCTCCAGTCTTTGCCAGAGAAAGCCAACTCTTTCCTCAGCCTCCTCAAGGCTGATCTTTCCAAAGGACATTAACGGCAGTTTCCCCAGCTGAAGGAATTCCTGCCGGAGTTCTTCAGGATCAAGTGGAGGGCTGGCAAACTGGTTTTTCAGGCAGTGGTCCTTTACGGCCCAATTCTCAAGATTATTAAGATCGAACAATTCCCAGTCGGGCAGCCCCTCCTTGTCCGTATAACGGATCTTCAGCGCATGATTGTAATGATGCCTGAAAGGGTCTTTTAAAAAGCTTTCCAGGGCATGTATGGAGACTTCCTTTGGCAGTTCCAGCGTATTTTCTATTCCGCACTTCAGATAAACCTGTTGGTTCGTCTTTCCTAAATAGGTGTAAAGATCTTTTTCCCCGTCCTCAAAATACCTCGAGTTGAACGCATGCAACGGATGCTTCACTTCCCTCATCTTAGCCCCTGCCTTTTCTGCAGTGTCCTGCAGTTCGCTGATAAGGGCCGAAGGCGGGATCACCGAATTGTCCTTCACATCCTGTCCGATATAACTTAGCAGTACCTGCTGCCCGGCGTTCAGGAAGGTCTCCAGGAAGGCGCCACGGTCCTCCCTTCGGCTGTTCGGTTTCGACTCCTTCTGCAGTAGGTCAAAGCTGAGCTCCTGAGACTTCCGCGGGAATTCGCCGAAGTTGAGGCCAAGAAATGCGACCAGCTTCTTCGGCATGCTCATTCCGGAATAGAGGCCGCAGAAAACAATGCCTCCCCTCCCCTTGATCTGTTGCAGGTCCTTGTTGTGCAGCTGATCCTTCAGGCGAAAAAAGAACGTTCTGAACCCGATCTTCTCTTCCGAAGCCTGTATGCCGCCCATGCTCTCCATAAGCTCCTGGAACTGCCTTTGCTGCCAGTCCTCGGGCCGAAGGAAATCTTCAGAAAGCTTCATCAGCTCAAGATGCCATTCCTTCGCCGTCTTTGTTTCCTGCTTCAGCTGCAGGAAGTCATTGAGCATTTCAACCATCCCGTGCAGTCGAAATAGATCCTGGGCCTGCTGCCCTTCGGCAATGTCCACCGGCCAGACCTTTTTTCCGCAAATCTCGACCGGCTCCATATCCCCAAGGCAAAATCCGTAAATGAGTCGGGAGAGGCCGTTCCGGAAAGAAGCATAATGAGTTTCCAGGGTTTCGTCGCCTTCGTATTCCCTTCGGATATTGGCATCTATGAAGGCCTTTCGGAGCAGCTCCAGATCGCTGAAGCCAAAGCTGTTCTGCACAGGCTGCGTCTCCAGCAGGTTGAAAACTCCCGGGGCAGTGAGATCCTCCCGCTCAAAAGAAAGCAGCTGCTCAAGGGCTGTCCAGAAGCTCTCCTCTCTTCCGTAGCCGCGGCTTACGAGGGTATAGGGGAACTTATAAGGTGCCGAATCAAAGACGGTTCTTATCGCCGAAACATAGGGGTCCAGCGAAGGCATGCACACCATGATATCCCTGGCGCCAAGTTCCTTGTTATTGCTTACCTGCCTCACCAGGTAATTGTACAGCGCCTCCACCTCCCTTACCCTGGTGAAAGAGTTATAGATGAGGATGGAATCGTCCTGCGGCAGTGTCTCTGAGACGCTATCCCTGAGAATGTCGCGCTGCAGGTGTTGCAGCTTGTTTTCGGGGACATCTGTAGTGGCAGAAAGCTCCTCTGCAGTAGCTTTCAGCTCTTCCAGCTGCTTATTCCGATGAACGAGATACTCGCCCCAGCTTTGTGCCAGCGGATTCACCTTCCGTGCTATTGCGGAATGTGTGCTGTAAACGTACATGGGAAAATCCTCCCTCTCTGCCAGCACCTGCAGGTACTCCAGGTGCAACGGACTTATCTGCAGATCGCCTAAAAGGTACAGGGAATGAAATTTCAGGAGCCTGTCCGGATGCTTATTTATCAGCTCCCTGAGGTCCGATCCGGACAGGAGTTGTTCTTCGTATCCAGTCTCTTCGTACAACCAGGTCTGCCATTCTAGATCGGGATGCTGCTGCTTCTTCCAGTCCTGCTGAGGGTCGTACTCCTGATACTTTTCAAACAAACCGGCCACCTGTTGCGCCAGGGCAAGTCGTTTGATCTCATCGTCTCCGCAGTACTCTTTTATCTTAATGAACTTGCGCCGGAAATCCTGCTTTCCCATTTCGGAGAACAGCTTCCAGATCAGTTCTTCTTTGCCGCAGCTGTCCTTGCGTTTCGGATCCAGTTCTCCGATCAGCTCCCTGAAAAAGGAATTCAGGCTATGCTGTTTCAGGTTACCAATGAAGCCGTTCTTCTGCGCCAGCTGCTCCTTGAGCCAGTTGTGCTGCGCCTTATTGGGAGTGATGATGTGTACCGGCTTGAAAACAAGCTCCACTCCGGAAAAGTTTGTATTGATGTGCTCCGCCAGGATATCGGCTAGTGCTGTGTTGTGCGCTGCGCTGTATCTCCTGAGGTTCTGTATTTCGGTCTGGTTGGTTTCCATGGTCAGTGGATTAGTTGGTTTTTCAGAAAAAGGTTTAGAACAGGTCCTTCTCTTTTATTTATAATCTTGAGAAAGATCGATGCTAAAAGCGGCCTCCAGGATCATATCCGGTCTCTTACTCCGGAGGCCCTTTTCACCCTTGCCTTCGCTGCCGCTTTCAATACTTCTATTGTGCCCTGTATCTTCAGGCTTTGCTTTGCCCTGGTGATGCCGGTATAGAGCAGCTCCCGGGTGAGCAGGGCCAGCTCCTCTGTTTTGGGCATGACCATAAACACGCTGTCGAACTCCGAGCCCTGGCTCTTGTGGATCGTCATTGCGAACACCGTCTCCACATCGGTGAGCAGTCCCGGGGGATAGCTTTTGGCTTTTCCCTTTTCATCGAGGAACCACAGCTTCATTTTGTCGGAATTGTCCTCTGCGGGCCTAACTATTCCTATATCCCCGTTGAACAGGTTCAGGTCGGGATGGTTTTTGGTCACCATCACCGGGCGGTTTTCATAGAAGGTCTTTCCCTTTTTGAGGTAGCCTTTCTTGTTCAGGTATTTTTCCGCCTTTTCGTTCAGACCCTCTATCCCTTGCTGCCCCTTACGGATCACAGCGAGGATCCGGAGCCTGTTCAGCTTCCGGATTGCCTCTGCTGTATCCTTTTCTTCTATGTACGTGTTAAAGCCTTCTATGAATTCATGGAACAGCTTCTGATCATAGGCGGGATCTATCTCTATCTCCCTGCTGGAATAGGATTTCTCATAAAAGGATCCCAGTTCATTTTCATTGTTATTGATGATGGCCTTGCTGAGCCTTCCTATCTCCCGATGCTTCTGAAATCGGTAGGAGAACTGCAGTTCGGTGATATGGTCCTGCAGGAGTTCGTCTTCATCGCGGTTCTCCTGAAGTTCATAGAACGGCAGCAATTCCTTCAGGTCCCTCAGCACCTCCGCACTATATCGGTTTCGTTCCTTAACAGAATTACACAGATCCCCCAGGAGACTCCCCGCCTCCACCGAAGCCAGCTGGTTCTGGTCCCCCAGCACGATAAGCCGGGTGTCCTCCTTAACAGCACTGATAAGCTTCGCAAACATGGCCACATCTATCATCGAAGCCTCGTCGACAATGATGACATCCGCCTGCAGTTTGTTCTCTGCATCATGCTTAAAATACGGCGACTGGTATTTAGGTCCCAAAAGCCGATGCAGAGTAAAAGGCTCCAGGGCAGCAATGCTCTCCCTGAAATCTTCCGGCACCTGCGAGTTGTCCTTCAGGGCCTCTTTCATTCTCATGGCCGCTTTCCCGGTAGGAGCTGCCAGCTTTACTTCCAGCTCAGGGTTCTCTTCATACAGCAGGCTCAGGATCTTGGCCACCGTAGTGGTCTTTCCCGTTCCCGGCCCTCCGGTAATGATGCTGAAGTTGTTAAGATAAGCCATGGCCGCCGCCAATAGCTGCCAGTCCGTCCCCACCTTTTCTGAGGTTTCCCTGCCTGCGATAAGCTTTTTGAACTGAGAAGATTCCTTGAGTTTCCTCAGCCTAACCTGCCGTTCTTCCTGTCCTTTTGAGATGAGGCTTTTGATGCCTTCTATGATCTGCGTCTCGTAGTTGTAGTAGCGCGTGATATAGAAGTTGTCTCCTGCCAGGGCGAAGGGACGGTTGATCTTTCCATCCCCGTTATCAGAAGTCTGCTTGTAAACAAGTTCACTTAAGCTCAGTTTTTCAATTGCCTCTTGCAGATCGAGAACCAGCGGATCCTCCTGAAAGCCTTCAAACAATTTATCTGCTGTTGGTTTTTCTTTCAGGTCCAGACAGATACTGCCCTGGGCCAGCTGCCGGGAAACGGCGTAGGCGAATGGTTGAAGGTCTTCTTGTTCTTTGAAGAAGGAGGCGAAGTGGTGGTGGGGATCATTTATATTCATTTAAGCCTTTTTATTGTATTTATACAGCATTAAATTTTTTTTGGAAATTTCTTCCTTCTTACCTCAAATAAATTGCCTTTCAGAAATCCCTCTAATATACTCATGCAACTCTTCTAGATTTACCTTATTCTTAGCCGAAATACAAAAAGGCATGACTCCGATCTCTTCATAAATTTGGGATCTGACCTCCAACAACTCTTCCTCATCTAAAGTGTCTATCTTACTTGCTAGGACTACAGTTTCCTTTTCTAGTTTTTGAAGCTCACGAAGTATTTTTTTATCTGCAGCAGTAATCCCGGCATTTGAGTTTATAAAGAAGAGTATGAGATCCGCACTTTCTTTTGCAAAATTTGTAGCCTTTTGACTGACCCTGCCGCGAATATCATTTAATCCTGGAGTATCAGCTATGAAAATGTCTTTATTCAAAGAATATAAAAACACCTCCTTAGTCGAGCCTGATCGGGCTTTTACAACCGCATGAGTAGTACCAGTCAATACGTTAAATAACTGTGATTTTCCACTATTTACACTCCCTAAGAGACTAACCACTAATTTTTTGTTTTCAAGTTGGTTGAACTCCTCCTTCTTTTCATCTGTGGAAAACTTCAGAACCTCTTTAAAATTTTCCTGCAGAAACTGATCCTGGTACATGAGTGCAGATTCTTGGTTGGGATAGCTCTGAATCAAGTTAATTACATATTTCACTTTGCTTCTAAAATCTTTAATAACCTGGAGTCTACTGAGCTCCGGAGAAATTTGATCCCTCACCTTTTCCAGGTTGTGTGCTTTCAAATAATCCAAAAGAGCAGAATCAAAATCCGGCTCTTCATAATAATTGCTTTTTAATTTTGCACCATCTTGAAATAACTCAATCCAAAGTTTAGTTCCATTATATATTATAGCTAACTTGAAAATTCTATTCTTATTATGGCTGTAAGGTCCTACTTCTATTATGTCAAAAGTTGTTTGTACAGGAAATGGTTTTGTTTTAAAGTATTTTGCAACCTCATTAATTTTATGAAAATTGGATTTTCTAACATAGCTATTGGTCTTCACCAAGACTGCTACTTCGGATGAATTCCCTCTAATGTTTTCTTTAAGTTTTTTTGAGATGTCTGAGTTTTTGTCCATTGTTTTCGTTCCATGATCAATTAATTTATTACTAAAGAGTTTTTCCCATTAGCTCCCTCGTAGACCTCTCTAGACACCATATAAAGTAAAAAAGAGGTATTCATTTCTCTATGTTTCTAATCTTAACCAAAGTTTTCAAACTCCTTATTTTGAAACCACTTCCCCTTGACTTGTCCATAAAAAATTCGGGGTAATCAGCAGGAAAAAAAATCTCCTGCTTTTTTACCCAAAAAATTAAAGTAATACAAAATCCAGTTTTTCTGAAAACAGGAATAAATCCATATATAATAAGAATACGCAAGGGTGAGAAAAAGGCTTTCTCAACCGTCTCCTTATCTGAATTCTAACCACCCTATGGAAAGTTTATTCAAAATTCCATAGACGGAAATTTTTAAAATTGAATTTGAGATCCTATGCGGCCTTCTTTTTACTTCTGTGAATATCATAATATTCTTTGAACAATTTACCCACTTCGTTTAATTCCATCTGCATGCCACTACTGTAATACGCGTTACAAGCCCAACCAAATCCATAAGTCATAGACCCCGCTACTGCACCTGCAATCGCACAAATAGCTACTTCTAGAAGTTGAGCCCCAGGTATCCATCCTGCCGCTTTTAACCCTGTAATTGCCCATCTTGCTATCTGCTTTCCAATATTCCCTGTTACGGTTGATGCAGCCAATTTCATAACATCTTCCTTACTTGGTTTAATATCATAAATAAATGCAATCTTCATCGCCAACCCCACCTGAAGGGTCGTCAGAGGAATGATATCTGAACCCGGTACAGGCAAGGCCCCTATTCCTACTGCAGTGGCTGACGCAGCATTTATCCAATTCCGTACTTCCTTACTTTTAAATTTTGATGCTTTTATATAAAGTATGTCTTTTCCTCTTGTTTCCAAGATGCTTAAAATGTGGTCATGCAATGGTTCTAGACCTATTTTCTTTTTAGCAGATATACAAAAAGGCTCAACTCCTAGCTCCTCAAAAATTTGCGACCTTACCTCATTGATCTCTTCATCATCTAAAGTGTCTATTTTATTGGCGATTACTATTATATCCTTTTCTAATTTCTGAAGCTCTCTATAGGTTTTTTTATCTGCGGCTGTGATACCAACATTTGCATTTAAAAAATAGAGAATAATATCTGCACTTTCTTCAACAAAATTTGTTGCTTTTTGACTTACGCTTTCGTTAATATCATTTAATCCGGGAGTATCCGCTATTAGAACATTTTCATTTAAAGGATATAAAGTAACCTCCTTTGTCCAACCTGAACGTGCTTTTACATCGGCGTAATCAATGCCAGTCAATGCGTTTATAGTCTGAGATTTTCCAGCATTTACACTACCTATGAGACTAATGACTAATTTTTTTCTTCGAAGATCATCAAACTCCTCCTCTTTTTCATCAAAGGATTTCTTTAAAGCTTCTTCGTACTTTTCCTGCGTAAATTCTTCGTTTTGCATAATAATAATTATTGATTAATATTTTCTTTATAATCTTTAAACCCCTACTGTTTCTGTGGAATCATCTTGGTCTGCAGAAAATTTCCACATTCTATACTTCTCGAGATCCTCTTTGACAAACTTCAGACACGCTGCAAAGACAGCGGCATCATCAAGATACCCTATTACCGGAATAAAATCAGGGATTAAATCAATGGGAGATAATACATATAAAAGAGCTCCTCCGATGGAAGCTATTACCAGCCATGGCACCTCCTTGTAATTTCCTTGATAGAAATCCTTCAATAGCGAAAAAAGATCTTTAAAATCTTCAAAGTATTCTTTCAAGTGCGAAATTTTTAAGAATTTTTCAAAGAGACTCTCCTCTTTATCAAAAATCTTTTCTGCATCTTCTTTTTTGAATTTCTTTTGCCCTTTGGAAAACTCCTTTTCCGCGTCTTTTTCTGAAAATTTTGACATTTTGTTGTTGAGATTATGTG
>JBAVQO010000549.1:0-2229 GCA_049694135.1 Gillisia sp.
GGAAAGGTTGGCAACGGTGGCCGGTGCAAATATTTTTATTTCTTTCATTTTTTTCCTATTCTTATTATGTCGGCAAAAATTCCCGAAGCTGTAACCTCGGCACCAGCTCCGGCGCCTTTTACAATAAGCGGTTGTTCGCTATACCTATCGGTAAAGAAAAGCACGATGTTATCGCTTCCGCTAAGGTTAAAAAAGGGATGCTCTGCGGTTACCTCCTGTAATCCCACAGAAGCTTTTCCATTTTTAAGCTGCGCCACGTATTTAAGCTGTGCCTTCTTTTTGGCGGCACGAGTGTAAATTTCCCTGAAGGTTTTTTCATCCTGCTTTAAAAGATCAAAAAACTGCTCGTTGGTTGCTGCATTCAGACTTTCTTCAGAAAGAAAATTCTCATTTTTGATATCTTCCAGCTCCATTCCATAGCCACTTTCGCGCGCCAGAATAAGAATTTTGCGCGCTACATCTACTCCGCTCAAATCTATTTTGGGATCGGGTTCTGTATATCCCTGTTCCATGGCCTTTTCAACCACCTTATAAAAGGGTGTTTCCCCGTTATAGGAATTAAAAACAAAATTGAGACTTCCGGAGAGCACCGCCTGTATCTTTTGAATTCTATCTCCAGAGGCGATTAGATTTTTAAGAGTATCTATTATGGGCAATCCTGCTCCTACGTTGGTCTCATACAGAAAAGAAGCCCCGTACTCCCGGGCCAAATTTTGCAGATTCAGATAATTCTTAAAATCATCTGCACAGGCAATCTTATTACAGGTAACCACCGAAATGGAATTTGCCAGATATTCTTTGTACCACATAGCAATCTCATGGCTGGCAGTGTTGTCTACAAAAATACTGTTGCGTAAATTGAACTCGCGCACTTTATCAAAAAAATCCGTTTTATTCGCTTTTTCGCCATTTTCAAGAACCTCCTGCCAATTCTTCAGATCTATACCGTCCTCGTTAAAAACCATTTTTCGGGAGTTGGAAAGACCGAGTACCCGCACTTTTAATCTCAATTTTTCGAGCAGGTAACTTTCCTGTTGCTTCAGTTGTGCCAGGAGTTTGCTTCCAACATTTCCCACTCCGGTGATAAAAAGATTAAGTTCTTTGGAAGGCACCTCAAAAAATTGCTCGTGCAGCGTATTCAAGGCCTTTCGAACATCTTTTTTTGCGATCACGGCAGAAATATTTCTTTCTGAAGAACCTTGCGCAATGGCGCGGATATTAATATTGTTATTTCCCAGCGCGCTGAACATTTTACCACTAAGCCCGTGGTGGCTTTTCATTCGATCTCCTACCAACGCAATAATCGCCACCTCATCTTCGATCATTACCGGTTTGATTTTTTTATGAGTTATCTCTACTTCAAAAGCTTCATCTAATACCTGTCTTGCCTTTTCGGCTTCATCGTCTTTTACCGCGATGCAAATACTGTGTTCAGAAGAAGCCTGCGTAATTAAAACAACATTGATGTTTTCCTGAAAAAGCACCTCAAAAAATCGTTTGGAAAATCCGGGAATGCCCACCATTCCGCTTCCTTCAATATTCAGAAGTTTTATGGAATCTATATGCGTAATCCCGGTAACCCATCTAAAATTCTTTTTACTGGATTTTGAAATCAAAGTTCCTGCAGCCTCAGGGTGAAACGTGTTTTTTATAAGAATCTGAATATTTTTATCCAGCAAAGGCTGAAGTGTGGGAGGATACAACACTTTTGCTCCAAAATGCGATAATTCCATAGCTTCTTCATAAGAAATATTCTGAAGTGAATATGCCTCGGGAACAAGATTTGGATTGGCTGTAAACATGCCATTTACATCTGTATAAATAATTACTTTTTTCACGTTTAGCGCCCCACCAAATATGGCAGCCGTAAAATCGGAACCGCCTCGGCCAAGCGTACTGGGAACTCCAAAATCATTGCGGGCAATAAAACCGGGAACAATAAACAATTCGGAAAGATGGTCTTTGAAGTAATGGTGAATATTTTGATTGGTTTTTGTATAGTTAACCTGTACTTTTTCACTCATATTCCGACAAACAATAAGTTCTCTGGCATCGATATATTCAGGTGAAAAACCCAGGGATTTAAAATATTCCCATATTATTAAAGAAGAAAGAATTTCGCCAAATCCGGAAATTACGTGCTGGGTTTTTTCGGAAAGTTCATTCAGATAACTGACCCCTTCATACAATGTTTCCAGCTGATTGAATTCGGTTTTTACCCGGCTTAAA
>JBAVQO010000550.1:0-2645 GCA_049694135.1 Gillisia sp.
AGAAATTGTCGAAAGGAATGGGATAATACATATGCTCGTGCAGCATGACCAGCCCGGGAATCAAAGTTTTTCCCTGTCCGTTGATCTCGTAAGCATTCTTCGGAACAATTACCGATTTGGAATCTCCCGTCTTCTGAATAATCCCGTTGCTAAAGATCACCGTCTGATCCTTTTTTACATTATTTCCGGTGCCGTCGATGACCAATACATGCGTAATGGCTACTACCGAAGTATCTACGGAAATAAATGATTTTACCTGCGGGCTGAATTCCTGGGCACAGAGACTATTAAAAACAAGAAGCGCGGGCAGAAGGAAAAGTAACTTTGGTTTCATAAGCTGAAAAATTAGAATCCTAAAGTTATTCTTTTTTGCCGAAACATTATGTTGAAGGCAAAACGAATCAGAAAAAGCATCTAAACCCATACCAAAACCATCAGGCAAAAAGAAGCAGGAGAGTGTTAGGTGGGCAGTTACCCTAGAAAATAGAATATCCGAATAAAACTGATAGGGTTTTGTATTTGGAATTCCAGTCTTTGGAATCTCCCAGGATTTCGCGTGCTGTCTGATACCTGAATTCTATACTGAAGGTATCCTGAAATTTATACCCGAGGCCGAAAGCCAAATTATTTCTGGATTTTATAGGTACATCGGGAACAAAGGGAAAAGAGATTTGCGAATTCAGGGGTAAATCGTAAAGTCCCGATGCATTTACAAAAAGTTTGGATTCCGGGTTTAAAAACAGGTAATACCGCAGCCCAATCGGAATTTCAATAGATCTATAATCTACTTTTACAGGGGAGATATATTGAAAGGGTACTTCTTTTTCCGTTTTAAAATACTGATAGGTGGGTTCTATTATAATGGCCCATTTGTTTTTATTGAAGGGTAGGGTAAACTCCATTTCTGCCCCAATTCTAAAACCCGTTTCCTCGAGCGCGATGTCGTGTTTTCTTACCACATCTCTTAAATCCAGGGAAGATCGGTTTACCCCTGGCCGGATATTCAGGCTGAAGGAATTTCGTTCCGGCTTCTCTTCAAAATTGAGAGGTTCCACGTTTTTACACGAATTGTATTTTACAAACAACGCCGTTAATTCTTTCTGGTTGTAGCTGGTTTTTTCTAATTCGGATTGATCGATGTCCCTGCACTTCAGATCGTTCCACAATTGTTGTTTATAATAATTGTTTTCGCCGATTTTATGGTTCTTAATAAACCTTTTATAAACCAGTTGTTGGACATCAGAACCATCGACGGTTTAGAAAAATCTCCATAATCCATGGTCTTTATAAACATACAGGCTGGCTTTGCCCTTTATCAATAATTTCAGAAAAAGTTGTTCCTGTTTGAATTCGGGGTTTTTATTCTCGCTTAAGTTTTCAGTTTTTTCGGCAGACCGGTCGATATCTACCGTAAATCGCTCATATCGGGATTCGTTATCAATGCCGAATTCCTTTACAGAATCTATGGTCAGCGTTTTAGGAGTAGCATCTTTGGAAAGCCGGTATTCAAACTCGGTGGGAGTATCTATCCAGTCGATGTTCTTAATCTGGCAATTTATCTTTTGATTTGAATTGGTTATATAGTATCCATCTTCAAAAGAAACCTGGGAATAGGAACTGAAGGAAATAACCAGGAGGAACAGGCTGATGAGTGATTTTTTCATTGTGAGGGGTGAATTGTTTGGTGATAAATAGAAAATTAGGAGTTTCCTTTTGTGAGCAAGATAGTCTTTCCTGAAACTTCATTAAAATAAACAATTATAAACTGCAGCTTCAGAATTTTTTCGGAAGAATCTAGAATTGCATAAAAGTCATTGAAATTATTCATAACAGGTATGCTACCATGATGATAATTACCAGGATCCCCACAAATTTGTAGTGGGACTTTAAATTCCCGATGGCCGCATTAAAATCCTGAGGTTTATTGGCTCGCATGGCTTTCTGGATGTTTGTTGAAAACCGGAATAAATAAAGAATGGGAAAGAAATAGAGCACTGCAAAAACCAGGTAGATCAGTGCCAAAAATATTCCCGGGAACGGCAAAGAAGGAAAGGCATCTCCCATAACGGAAGTCACCACGCCCATGATAACGCTGGCTAAAAGCATAAAACCTATAAAGATAAAGCCCAAAATGGCCAGGAATTTCGTCCATTTTCCGGTTTCTAATAAATTGTTGATGGCCTGCTGCGGAATGCTGATGACAGGAGTTGTAGATTCTAAAGGTTGATTTTGTTCCATGGTTGGTTTTTTAAATTGTTTACGGTTTCGGTTAAGGTAAGTTTAAGCAGGATGAGTTAGCTCAACTTAAAACAATTCATTATTGGTTAATTCAGTTCATTTTGATACGCATTGCGAGGAACCGCTGTTGTGGCTAGCTATTGCTCTAGGTATTTCTTGAAGCACTTTCTAAAATTCTTTCTTTTTCAACAGCAAAATGGTCCTTTAATTTTGAAGAATATTTAATGTCTTCTTGGTCGAGATTAAATTCAGATAATTCATTATGTTCTTGTTCTTCTAGATATTTAATGAATCTTTCTGCTCTTTCAATTCTTAAATTCATTCTATCCATTACTTTTCTACTGTTTTTGAGTTTCAATTCCTCACTCGCTGATCGTACCAGAAAATTATTAAGCTCCTCATTATAT
>JBAVQO010000551.1:0-3295 GCA_049694135.1 Gillisia sp.
AATCTACTATCCTGTTCATTTTGGAAAGACCTATAACATTTCCATTAGAAATGTAGGCAACGTGAGCACGGCCCACAATGGGTAATAAATGGTGTTCGCAAGTGGAATAAATGGTTATATTTTTTTCAACAAGCATTTCACCATATCTGTACTTGTTTTCGAAGGTAGATGCTCTGGGTTTACTTTCAGGATTGAGTCCGGAAAAAATTTCATTTACAAACATTTTGGCAACCCTTTGAGGTGTACCCTTTATACTATCGTCTTCAAGATCCATTCCTAAAGTTTGAAGAATGTTTCTGACATCCTTACTTATTCTTGTTATTTTTTCCGAATCGCTTAGTTCAAACGCGTCTTTTCTTATAGGAGTTTGTGCACCTGCACCAATGTGTGCATTCCCAATTTCTTCAATATCATTATCTAAATTGTCTATCTTCATAGCGCTTTTTTCTTAAGTAGTCGTAATTCTGTTGTTTGAATTGCAAAGATAAACATTTTAAAGCTCTTTCCTGCAAACTTGTTTAAAACCACCTCGTGTAAATTAAACGAAATTTCTTAATTTGCAGCAGCTCGTTTCTTAGGTATGAGATTATCAAATTATTTTTGCTTCTGGGTTCTTTTTTTTATCGCAACTCCAACCTATGTCTTTGCTCAGGGAGACAGGTGTTCAAATATTCAGCCATTTTGTGCCGGGACCACTCAGTATATTTTTTCAAATTCCAACAGCGAGAACAGTACAGAGTCAACCTCAGAACCGGGGCCTTACTATGGATGTCTTGACAGCAGGCCTTATCCCGCCTGGTTTTTTCTGAAGATTGAAAAATCGGGAAAATTGATTTTTGAAATAAGTCAAAATGTAAAGCCGGATGGTTCGGGTTTATCTCTTGATGTAGATTTTATAGCCTGGGGGCCCTTTTCTGAAGGTTCGGATTTTTGTAGCAGCAGTTCCCTGTCCGCAGCCAATGTAGTAGACTGTAGCTATGAACCTGCCACTACCGAGAATTTCACCATTCCAAATGCTGTACAAGGTGAAATTTATGTTGTTTTAATTACTAATTATTCTGAATCTCCCGGTTATATAAGCCTTTCCCAAACCAACCTCTCAGATCCCAATGCAGGATCTACAGATTGTTCTATTGTGAATATTCTTGGTGATGACCAAACTATTTGCGGAAAAGAAAGTACGCAATTGAAGGCGATGAACGTAAATGCAGACAGCTTTAAGTGGTATAAATTCGACACTTCAACAAATCAGTTTGTTCAACTGCCGGGTGAATCAGGTTCTACGCTAACTGTTACTGAAAGCGGTCGCTATAAAATCGCTGCCATAAATTCCGTCACGGCAACCGAAACCAACGATGAGATTAAAATAACTTTTGCAGATAAGCCTCTGGCAGGCCAGCCGTCAGATTTAGTGGTTTGTAACGAAAATCCTGATAAAGCGATCTTTGATTTAACAAGAGCAGATACCGAACTGCTTCAGAATTATAGTTCGCCTGAAGATTTTTCTACTAATTTTTACGCGAATTCAGATACCGAAGAACCGATTGAAAATCCTGAACATTATGAGGGTTCCTCTAATCAGCAAATTTTTGCCACCATTTCCCAATACGGTTCCGGGTGCGTTTCAGATCCGGTATCCTTCCATTTAAAAATAGATCCTCCGCTGGATATATCGCTGCCGGATACCACTTTTTTATGTGTAGATGCCAATAATGTGCTTACACAAGTTATTTCTCTCGGAAAAGATTTAGGTTCGGGATATACATATACCTGGAATCCTGCAAATGATCCTGATGCAGACGGAATCCAGAATCCCATTTTTTATTTAGATGAAGTTCCGCCCTTTCAGGATATTTCCCTTACTGTTACAGATAAGAATTCTGGTTGTACTGTGTTTCTTACCACCCAATTGAAAACTGTGAAACCACCTGGAGATTTTACCATCGATATTACCGGAAGTGATTTCAATGGCGGATATACCGCTACGGTTGTTTTGCAGAATGGAGAGGAAACAGGGGAATATGAGTTCCAGCTGGATGCAGGTGCGGTACAGAGTTCTCCGGTTTTTACTCATGTCTCTGCCGGAGATCATTCTATTTCAGTAAAACAGATAAATGGCTGTGGCCAAATGAGTAAATCCTTTCAGTTGGTGGGATATCCACGATTTTTCACTCCCAATTCCGACGGCTATAACGACAGATGGAATATTTTATCGAGGGAAGGGAAATTGCGAATTTTTAAAATTTTGATCTTCAACCGTTACGGAAAACTTCTGAAAGAGCTCGATCCTAATGGAAATGGCTGGGATGGAACATTGAACGGAAATCCTCTTCCTGCCGATGATTACTGGTTTTACCTGGAATATTCTGAAAACGGTTCCAATGAAATAAAACATTTTAAAGGACATTTTACTTTAAAAAGATAAACCCTTACTAAGAAGTAAGGGTAATTATCCTTCGCTTAAATAAATATTTTAGATTCCAAAACTCAGGGAAATCACCACACTGGAAAAATCTCTTTTTATTTGTGCCGAATTCACCAGGCCGGTTTGATATAATTGAGGATTATCGGTTCTTGAAGAGCTATCATACGCAGCGTCCAGCTTCAAATTTCCAAAATCGTATCCCAATCCTGCAGAAAATCCATCAAGATCGCCAATGGTATTTCCATTTTTATATGGGCTTTCTTCAAATCGATATCCGCCGCGAAGACTCCAGTTTTCTATACGATATTCCCCTCCCAGCCTGTAGCTTGAAGTAGCTTTTAAACTGGAGGAGAGGGTTTCATTCATACTTGAAAAACTGGGATCTCCTGTGGGACGAAACTGTGTATTGGAATAGTCTTTATATGAATAATCGAAACTTAATAAGCCCTGATTTCCAAAAATAAGAGCGATACTCCCGGTGAGTTTTCCAGGGGTTTGAAGAGTATAGTCGGGATACACATTTACAACATTGGGATCCACAGAAATGGAGCCGCCGAATTGATCGCCGTCGGTCCGTAGACTTTGTGAGGCCTGTTCTGAAATGGTGAACCAGGTAGGAGATTCATAAGATGCACCTAAACGCAAATGATCATTGACTTTCCCAATAGCTCCCAGCTGAAAAGAAAAACCATTACCCGTGGTGCTTAAATTATCGCGAAATATTATAGTATTCTGTCCCACTCCGGAATTACTGTTGCTTTCTCTTAGTTGAGTGGATTTATCGTAGTTAAGGAAATGTGCGTTCAAATTAAGTCCCATGTAAAGAAAATCTTTGTACGCTGTGGCAAAATTGATAGAGAATTTTCCATT
>JBAVQO010000552.1:0-6036 GCA_049694135.1 Gillisia sp.
CGGTAGTCTAACTGTTTATGGGAATTTAAATTTAAATAGCGGCTCTTCCATTGAATTCATAGGTGAAAATAATTCGGTATTTATATATGGAGATGTAAGAACCGGAAACAAGGTTACCATTACCTGAAACTATACCGACAGTTCAAACAAATTATAATACTGTATCTATATATTGAAAATTAAAAAAGGCTCCGAAATAGAGCCTTTTTTGTTTTTTTGTGTAGATAATTTTATTCTGCTAAGACCCCTCTTTCCTTCATTAGGGGAATTTCAGAAAGCGCAGACTCCCTGATGCTGTTCTTTTTAAACACAAACCTCTTTTCAAACATCTTGTTACCCACGAAAAAAGTGACGTAAAACTCATTGTTCAATTTTAGAACGTCGTCCTGAAGAAATTCAATTTTTGCAAAAGATTTCGCTGGAAGCACTTTGATAGAGTGTCTAAGCGTTGAACTAAGTTGCTTTTGGGAATAGCCCTTTGCTACAATCAGTACCATTTCCAGCGGCCGTTCCTGATTATTTATAAGATATGCGTTCCAGTCCATCGACTGGAAATCTTCATTTTTTTCCCTTATCGCGGCAACAAAAACATCTTTTACTTCGGGTATTACAATGTCTTTTTTCACTTAATCCTCCAGCCGATGTTTTATTTTTTCATAAATAATAAACAGAATGATGGCAGCTACTACAAACAGTACAGCTCCAACTACAATTTTAATTACTGCTATAATGAAGGTTACATAAAGGATGATAGCAAATATCACCAAAGCCAGAATAAAAAATGCGATTTTTTTCATAATATAAATTAAAAAGGAACTTAAATAAGAAAAGTCCCGGACCATAATTCAAAAATATGGTCTGATTTTCAATTAACAATAATACGCATCTCTTCTATAAGGAAGACTTAAATTGTTCTAAAAATCGGACATCGTTTTCATAAAACATTCTTATATCGCCAATTTGATAGAGCAACATGGCAATGCGTTCTATTCCCATTCCGAAGGCGAACCCGGTATATTCTGAGGGATCTATGTTACAATTCTTAAGCACATTTGGGTCCACCATCCCGCAACCCATGATTTCAAGCCAGCCTGTACCTTTGGTAATTCGGTAATCGGTTTCGGTTTCCAGTCCCCAGTAAATATCCACCTCGGCGCTGGGCTCTGTAAAAGGAAAGTAAGAAGGGCGCAGTCGTATTTTAGATTTTCCGAACATTTGCTTGGTAAAATAGAGCAGGGTTTGCTTTAAATCGGCGAAAGAAACATCCTTATCTATATAAAGCCCTTCTACCTGATGGAATATACAATGTGACCTTGCCGAAATCGCTTCATTTCTGAAAACTCTTCCTGGAGAAATGGTACGAATGGGTGGTTTATTGTTTTCCATATAGCGAACCTGTACCGAGGAAGTATGGGTGCGCAACAGGACGTCTGGGTTGGTCTGGATAAAGAACGTGTCCTGCATATCCCGTGCCGGATGGTATTCCGGCAGGTTGAGCGCGGTAAAGTTATGCCAGTCATCTTCAATTTCGGGACCTTCAGAAACGTTAAATCCAACATTCGAAAAAATTTCGATGATCTGGTTTTTCACGATAGAAATAGGATGTCGTGAACCAATCTCTACAGGTTCTGCAGGACGGGAAAGATCTCCATAAATACCTTTTTCCTGTACCTTTTCTTCTACCTCTTCTTTTAACTGATTAACTTTTTCCTGGGCGGCGATTTTTAGGGAATTTATCGCCTGTCCGAATTCCTTTTTTTCATTGTTCGGAACGTTTTTAAATTCAGCAAAAAATTCATTCAGAATTCCTTTTTTACCCAAATATTCTATTCTGAATTTTTCAACCTCCTCTTTAGAAGTTGCCGTAAAATTCTGAACTTTATTTATATGTTCCTTTATTTTGTCGATCATGGATTCATTTTCTTTAAAGAAGTGCAAATTTACTAAAAATGCCGTTTTAGAGGGTGCTTATAAAATATATTCCTTTTCTAAAAAATAATGCACGATGGCCTCTTTCATTAAAACCGATTGTTCCCCGGCTTTTAAAACCGGCAATTGTTCCAGCATTTTGTAGTGCGGCCAGCCCTCTTCATCTACAAAATCGAATTCATAATAGCCGTAGGGTTCCAGCAAACGACAAATAGCAATATGCATCAGGTCGATTTTATGATCTTTTTTAAATCTGCGGTGCAGCTGCCCCAATTCTTGCACGCCTACCAAATATATAACCGCATCCAGATCCAGCAAATCTCCATCTGCAAACTGCTGGGAAAGTTTTTGCTGTAATTTTTCCCAACGTTCTCGTAATTGTTCATCTCTTGCCATTTCGCAAAGATACGTATCTTAGAGCACCTAAAAAATGCACAAATAAGATGAATATTCTGGATGTTATTCTAGCCCTCCTTCTGCTCTACGGATTAGTAAGAGGTCTTTTTCGCGGTTTCCTGGCAGAACTTGCCTCGGTAGTAGCTTTTATTTTGGGTATCTATGGCGCAATCTATTTTTCTTACCTTCTGAAGAATTTTCTGTTCACTGCTTTTAACTGGAATCCTCATTTTGTTGCACTTATCTCCTTCGCACTCACTTTTATACTTATTGTTCTGGCCATTTCCTGGATAGGAGCCATTCTTACGAAGGCCGTGAATATTGTGATGTTGGGTTTTATAAATCGGTTGCTCGGTGGCCTCTTCGGAATAATAAAAATCGCTTTTATAACAAGTATTTTTATTATGATTTTTAAAAGCGTAAATACAAACTACGATTTTGTAGACAAAGAAACCATAGATAATTCGGTATTGTACCCTTCCATTAAAGCAACCGCGCCAGCACTTTTACCTTCCATTTTAACCGAAGCCGAAAAAATGGGACTTATAAACGAAGAAAAAACCGACTCATAGGAGCCGGTTTTTAATAAAATTCAAAAAGCTTATTCTTAGAAATTAAGCTGATAGACCTTATCGAGCTCTGAATCGTTATAAACGTTAACATCCAGATCTTTTATTATTCCGTCATGCACGCCATAAACCCAGCCATGAATTCCTAACTGCTGATTATTCTCCCACGCATTTTGAACAATTGAAGTCTTGGCAAGATCGAAAACCTGTTCTTTCACATTCAATTCCACGAATTTGTCGAAACGTTCTTTTTCATCTTCAATTGCATCTAATTGTGTTTTATGCAGGCGATAAATATCCTTAATATGTCGTATCCAATTATCTATTAATCCTATGGACTGATTGCCCATAGCCGCGTTTATTCCTCCGCAGCCATAATGTCCACACACGATTACGTGCCGTACTTTTAGAACATTTACCGCGTAATCCAACACGCTTAACATGTTCATATCGCTGTGGATTACCATATTGGCGATATTTCTGTGTACAAATACTTCACCGGGTTCGGCGCCAATTATTTCGTTGGCAGGTACTCGGCTGTCTGCGCAACCAATCCACAAGATTGGCGGCTGCTGGCCTTCTGCCAGACGTTTAAAAAATTGGGAATCCAGTTTTAATTTGGTTTCAACCCATTTTTTATTGTTATCTAATAATTGTTTATATAATTCCATTTGATTCTTTTCTGAATTAATTAATCCCGGACCTCACCTTTTCCATCTGTTTCAACAAACTTTGTAGCGTCTCTAAAATTAGTAAAAATGTTCTTTGTTGCTATAAGATCGGGAATTATATCCATGCGCTCCATTAAATACCTTGGTTGTTGCTGCAGATCTGTGACAAAAACCTTGATATTATTGCTCTGAAGTTTCAGCAAAACATCTTCCAAAGCAAATAACCCGGACTGATCGATATAGGAAACCCTTTCCATTCTGATAATTACATAAGAAGCCGTTGAAGGAATCTGATTTACCAAAAGTTGGAATTCATTAGTATACCCAAAAAACAAAGGTCCTTCAAGTTTTTTAACATAGACTTCTTCCTCACTTACCGGAATGATCAGGTTTTCTGACTCTTCTTTATTTATTGCGTCCAGTTTTATTACTTCCGATCTTTTTGCAGAAATCTCGCCCATCTTCTTCATAAAAACAAGTGCGGCAATTATTAGTCCTATTCCCACCGCATACACAAGGTTCCAAAAGGTGGCCAGCAGTAAAACCGCAACCATGATAAAGATTTCGGCTTTGGGCATATAGGGAATGGCTTTTAATCCTTTGTAATCCATTACTCCAATGCCTACGGTAATAAGAATGCCGGCCAAAACGGCAGCGGGAATTTGAGAAGCTACAGGGCCTAACGCCAGTAAAACTACCAGGAGCACAAGGGCGGCGATCATTCCCGATAATCTTGTTTTTCCTCCTGAATTAATATTTACCACTGTTCTTATTGTAGCACCGGCACCGGGTAAACCACCAAAAAGGGCCGCGATACTGTTTCCTATTCCCTGGCCTATCAATTCTTTATTTGAATTATGCCGGGTTTTTGTCATATTATCTGCCACCACCGAGGTTAACAGCGAATCGATGGCTCCCAATAAGGCCAGGGTAAGTGCCATAAAAATATATGGGGCTATCGCGGCGATTTCAAATTCTGAAAAGATCTCCAGGTGGGGCATGGGAAAACCGGCGGGAATTTCCTGTATAGGCCTGTAATCGAGCCCCAGGAAATAAGCTCCTCCCGAAACAGTTAACAAAGCCACAAGAGTACTGGGAATGGTTGTGGTAATTTTCTTAAACCCAAAAATGATAAAGATGGTAAGCCCTGCGAGAATAAGCTCTAAAAAATCTATTTGGTCCAGAGCCCTGGGCAAGGACTTAATAGCGCCTAATACTCCCGAACTGGCAGACTTTGCAAGGCTTTGCGCTTCCGAGGTGATTTCGGCGGAGGTTATATTCTCAGCGCGCAACGCAGTTTCCCTAAGATTGTTCAACACCAGAATTCCTTCTCCCACTTCTTCCTGAAGTATCTTTTCCAGCAGAACTTCTTCAGCTTCAGGTTTAAAACCATTAATGAACTCCCGGTCGTCCTGCACATAGTAGCCAAGAAGGGGCAAGAGCTGAGTTATTAGAATAATTACCCCGATGGCCGTCATAAAACCTGAGACCACAGGGTATGGAATGTATTTGATGTATTTCCCAAGTTTCAGGATTCCCAGCAAAACCTGCAGTAAGCCTGCTAACAAAAAAACCAATAAAATAAAAGGCAGAGCTTTGGCAACATTGCCGTTGTTCGCACTTATAATCGCCGCAACTACCAACATGGAAACCGCGGTCATAGGAGCCGTTGGGCCGGATATTTGTAGAGGTGTTCCTCCAAATAAAGAGGCGAAAAAGCCTATAAAGATAGCGCCGTATAACCCGGCGTCCGGGCCAAGTCCCGACTGTACACCAAAGGCCAGGGCCAGCGGAAGGGCAACAATTCCGGCTGTTATTCCGCCAAGAAGATTGCCTCTAAAATGCATAAATATATTTTTCATTGAAATGTATAAGATGAAGCTCTCCGGGAGATAGACCATCAATTTCTTGACAGTTGCTCCCGGAAGAACTTTTGTTTTTAATTTTTTTTGAAAATTTGAAAATGAGATGCACAAAAGCAGCTCTCGGTAAATGATTAGCTTCTTCGGGGAGGCGGAACGGAAGGGTTTAAAGGTACCTCGAGGATACTCCTATCTGCAGAAATTATTTGCTTCTTTTTTAAGCAGATTGCAACAGCAGATACTAAGAAAGTGTGTTTAAAAACGATATCGGGATTAGAAGAGGTCTCGGTGGAGTCTTCATCCTGATTATCTTCTTGAAAAAAAGAAATTTTGGAGATCCCATGGTCTGTTTCACACATGGAAATAATTGATGGCACCAATAGAAAGGCCGAAAAAATAAAAAGAAAAATGGAATTATAAGGTTTCACACTCCTGATTTTCGGGGAATTGCAAAACTAATGGATTCCTTGGGTTAAAATGTTAAAAAATTCTTAAAACTAGAGTTTTTTAATCTGTGAAGCCTGCACCCATCCTTCAGAACCATTTGCGAGCTTAATCTCCGTCCATCCCTGGAAACTGCTCGTCACCTCCACCTTGGTGCCTTCATGT
>JBAVQO010000553.1:0-14669 GCA_049694135.1 Gillisia sp.
GTTCCCGGAGAACATTTTCGCTGATATCAACAGGGAAATAGCGGAAATCTATGTTGTTTTCTGAAATATATTTTAGTAATAATTTGGTCTTTTTTCCATCTCCGGCACCCAATTCAATAAGATCGAAGCCATTTTCTCCTTCAAAAGAACGGGAAATCTCCGGCGCATGTTTTTGCAGAATAGCGTATTCGCAACCTGTAAGATAGTATTCCTCTAAAACCATGATCTTCTGAAAAAGAGCATCGCCTTTCTTATCATAAAAATATTTCGATAACAGGTATTTCGGATAACTGGTAAGCCCTTTGTAAACATCTTCTTCAAAAGCTGAAGCAAAGCCGGTTTTAACATTTTCTTTCATTGTCTTTTTATTTTTTTACCAGCCTGATTCCAGTGAATTGCCATCTTAAATGCGGATGAAAAAAGTTTCTATAGGTTTCGCGGGTATGATTTTCTGAAGTTGCCACCGAACCTCCCCGCAGCACTTTTTGATTTACCATAAATTTGCCGTTGTATTCTCCCAGCGCTCCCGGCGGTTTTGTGTACCGTGGATACGGGGAATAAGCACTTTCGGTCCATTCCCAGCGCGTTCCCCATTCAAAATGAGATTGCGCAGCTTCCCATTCGAATTCAGTCGGTAAACGCATTCCCTTCCATTCGGCAAACGCGAAAGCTTCAAAATAAGAAATATGGGCTAACGGAGCTTCGGGATCCACTTTTTGAAGTCCCTGCAGCGTATAGTAGTACCAGGCATTGTCGATATTATGCCAGTAGAAGGGTGCGTGAATACCTTCAGATTGTATCCAATCCCAGGCTTCGGCGTGCCATAATAAAACCTCTTTGTAGCCGCCGGCTTCTATGAACTCAATATACTCGCCGTTGGTTACGAGTTTATTGGAGATCTGAAACCCTTCCAAAAAAACTTTATGTCGTCCGCGTTCATTATCGTAGAAAAAAGTATCTCCGGTATGGCCAATTTCATAAATTCCTTCTTCTATCTTTATCCACTCCTGGTCGATATTCTGAAGAGGATATTCCTCAAAAGTCTTGTTGTATTCAGGGAGTAAGGGATTGTTGCCAAGGATATATTTTATATCGGTGAGCAGCAGTTCCTGATGTTGCTTTTCATGATGACAGCCAATTTCTATTACTTCTTTAATTTCATCTGTCAGTTCTTCTGAAGATTCAAGAAATTCGGTCAATGCCTTAGTTACATAAGTTCTGTATTTATAAACCCAGTCTACAGTAGGCCGGGAAAGGTTTCCGCGGTCGGTGCGCATTACTTTTTCGCCTACGCTTTCGTAATAGCTGTTAAAAACGAAGGCAGAACTTTTATCGAACAGTTTATAATTATTCTTATAAATTTTTAGCACAAATTCCTCAAAAAACCACGTAGTATGGCCCAAATGCCATTTTGGAGGCGATACATCTACCACCGGCTGCACCACATAATCTTCGGTTTCGAGCGGCGAACAAATAATCTCTGTTTCCGCGCGGGTAGTGGTAAATAATTGAAATAAATTTTCTGTGGAAATCATAGCAACAATGGTATCTAACCAAAGTTACACATTTTTAAGAATGACCGAAATGTACAGTAGTTAAGGGCAAGTTAAATAACATATCCTGTTAACTTGCTGTTTCAGGGGAGCTGAAAAAAAATTAATGACCATGCGATTTCATCATTATTGGCAGAGAGTAAGAAACTTTTACATTTTTGCCATTTTTTGTAGCCGGAGTAAAATCATGAAGTTTTTTAATAACTCTTATGGCTTCAGAATTCATCTCTTCATTAATACCATGTGCGGTTACATTTATCACCTTTCCCTCTTCATCTATCGCAAACCTTATGACGGTTTTCAGCCATTGTCCATTTGTCTTGAAGCGTGATATGTTCATATTCTTTGCAACAAAGGCTTGTATTTTTTGTGAAGTACAATTTTTAATGTTTTTGTCATTTCTGCAGCCTTTATATATAGGAGGCGTATCTACTGAAGAATATGTGAATAAAGAATCTTTGGCAGAGTCAGCATATATTTTTACGGCAAGATCTAACATGGTAATCACCTTTTTTCCGTCTTTTCTACCCGGTTGCAATTTTGGAAGAGAGGTTATTACCCGGGCCAGCTCTTTTTTCATACTAGCATTCTTTCCAAGTACGACAGGATGTACAGCATTTCCCGAAGTATCTATAAAAAATTTTGCTACCATTACCTTTTCTTTTTCAGAAATAGAATCGGTTAAAAGATCTTTGTTGAATTCCTTCTGAATATAGGCGGTTATTTCACTGAAAGTACAAACTCCGCTGTTTTGATTTGTACATCCTTCAAACAGCGGAGCCTGATCTAATTGTTCGGGAGTATAAAAACCCGAATTTTGTTTTTCCTGCGCCTGTGAGCATAACATTGAAAATAAGAATACAGGTAACAGGAAAGCTTTCATACAATTTAGAAATTAAGTACCATTTTATGAGTAATGGCGACAGGTTTTCCTGCACGGGTTCCGGGTTTCATTTTCGGAAAGGCTTCTACCACTCTCTTGATTTCGTTATTAATCGCTTTTTCGGGACCTTCGGCAGTTACATCGGTTACCTTTCCATTTTTATCTACCGTAAATGAGATTGTGGCTTTGCCGCGAATGTACTGGCCATCTGAATTTTTTTGGTATTTGAAATTCTTTTTAATGAATTCATTTACTTTCTGATTGAAGCATTTATCTTTCGCTAGCTTGCTGTCTGCACAACCCGGCCATACGGGAGCGATTTCTTTTACGGTAACGGTATTTCCTTTTACCGAATCACTCTGTTGTGCAAAACCAACTCCTGTAAATAGAAATACGGCTGCAATCAAAACTAATCTTTTCATAATAATCAAAAATTTTAAAGTTAAACAAGGTTTGAATATCTTATACCGCTACTTTTCCTTTTATGTGAGGGTGCGGATTATAATCTTCGAGTGTAAAGTCATCAAATTTAAAGCCAAAGATATCTTTTACCTCCGGATTGATCTTCATAGTGGGTAAAGGACGTGGTGTTCTGGAGAGTTGTAACTCCAATTGCTCTGTATGATTGTTGTAGATATGAGCATCTCCAAAGGTATGAATAAAATCTCCCGGCTGGAAACCGCACACCTGAGCCATCATCATTGTAAAAAGTGCATAGGAAGCAATGTTAAAAGGCACTCCCAGGAAAATATCGGCACTTCGCTGATAGAGCTGGCAGGATAATTTTCCGTCGGCCACATAAAATTGAAAAAAGGCATGACAGGGTGGAAGTGCCGCCTTTCCATTGGCCACGTTTTCTGCAAAAGATTTTGAAGTATCGGGTAAAACGGAAGGATTCCAGGCGCTTACGAGCATTCTGCGGCTGTTGGGATTGTTTTTTAAGATTTCTACAACTTCTGCAATCTGGTCGATCTCTTCACTATTCCAGTTTCTCCACTGGTGGCCGTAAACCGGTCCCAAATCGCCGTTTTCGTCTGCCCATTCATTCCAGATACGCACTCCATTTTCCTGAAGATACTCAACATTGGTATCTCCGTTTAGAAACCAGAGCAGTTCGTAAATAATAGATTTTAAATGCAGTTTTTTGGTGGTCACCATCGGGAAACCTTCACTTAAATCGAATCGCATTTGGTAACCGAACACGCTTTTAGTTCCCGTACCCGTTCTGTCTCCTTTTTGCACTCCATTCTGTAATACGTGTTTTACTAAATCGTGATATTGTTTCATGAAGTTCCTTTAAAATGATCTAAAAAATCGAATTATTCAAAAATAGGAAATCCTGCCAAGAGAGCGTTTTGAAACCTCCAAAAAAAATAAAAATTATTTAAAAGTGCCTGATTTTCAGTTATTAAAACCTTCGTAAGGATGGGTGAAAATTTTGTTAATTAACTAGATTTAAGGACAAGGTCTCGTTTTCCAAACTTATTTTGATAACTCAACTAAAAAACTATTATAATGAAAAGGATTATTTTATGTAGCACAGCCTTGCTCACGGCTGGAACGATTAATGCGCAAGAAGTTTATACAGATGGTCTTGCCAATTCTATTTTAACTCCACATTTTTTTATAACAGTAATTGCAGGTGTAATCTTAGCGCTGGGATTTCAATTTATATTGACTGCTCTTTCAGTGGCTGCCGGGATCAGTGCCATAGGGGATGTAAAAAAATCCTATGTCCATAGTAAAAATCATACTAAAGGAAAACATGATTTCAAAAGCCAGGAGGACGACGATAAGGAAAATCACTCCGGATCTACGGGAACAACGGTTACTACTGCCTATGGACTTTGGAGCACATTAACCGTGGCGATCTCTCTTTTCGGGGCTACGGCGTTTGCGCTGAGTCTTAATATGGTTGCAAATCCCATGATCGCTATAACCCTGGCGCTTGTAATTTGGGCTACTTTTTTTATACTGTTATTTTATCTGGAAGCAAAAATGCTTAACACTTTTGTGGGTGGATTAATCAATACTGCAACTGCCGGGTTAAGATCTTCTGCAAGCGCAGTAAAAAGTATGTTTTCATCTTCAGAAGAATCAAAAATAGAGGATGTGGCAGACCATACTATCAAAAAGGTTCGGAAAGAATTTCAGAATAGTATAGATTCTCATATGCTCGATAATGCTATTGATGAATTTTTTAACAAGTTCGATAAAAACGTTCCCAGTTACGAAAAGGTAAAGAAGGATATTGAGCAAATAGTGGAGGATTCGGTCGAAAAATCCAATAAACAAAGCAAGTCTCAGAGTAGTGGTAGCAGCAGTCCGGGAAAATGGATGGCGGTACAAAGCGTTCTGAATAATGCCATTAGTCAGTCTTCCGGAGATACTTCTGAAGAAGGAAAAAGCAAGACCGAAAAACTCAAAAAACTTCAAAAGGAATTAAAAGAGGCTTATGGGGAAGGAGATACCACGCAGGAAAAAGCTGAAAAAGTAGTAGCAAAGCTTACTCCGGCCGAAGAAAGTGAAGTTCATAACTACATAAACAAAATTAAAAACTTTCTTTCTCAGGATAGTTCCGTAGGAATGGACAGCAATGCCATGGAAAACCAGGTGAGGGAGATTATTAAAAATCCTAAGGTAGAAGCTCATAAAATAGGTCAGAAAATAAGTGACCTGGATCGTGAAGAAATCGTTACTTTTTTATCCAAGAACACTTCATTGGAGCGCAGGCAACTGGAGAATTATGCCGATAAAATTGAGGAAGTGATTCAGCGTATTCAGTCGGAACTCAGTGGAAATTCTGAAGATGGCGTAGTGAGCGAAGTGAAGGAGAAAGTAGAGAGCATCCTGGCAGGTTTAACAGGAGGTAATGGCCAATCAGGTTTTGATTTTTCCCAGCTTTCTCATATTCTTCAAAATAAACTGGATGATCAAAAAGAGAATTTTGATGTGGTAAAAAGCAGGTTAGAGAATTACGATAAAGAAGATGTAATCGCTCTTATTACCAATAACACGAAGATTGATCGCAGAGATATCGATAAAGTGGCAAATTCTGTTGAAGATGCCAGAAATAAGGTATTGGACAAGATCACGAGAATAGAAGAAACAGCTCGCGGCCGATTAAACATGTTGGAAAGAAAAGCAGTTATTGAAGCCGAACATGCGCGAGAAACCGCAGCAGCAGCTGCCTGGTGGTTGGTTGTAAGTGCAGTTTTTTCTGCATGTGCAGCTATTGGAGGTAGTTTGCTTACGCTGTTCTAATAAAGCAAAAGCAGTACTACACGAGGGCTATCCGTAGGGTAGCCCTTTTTTTATTCTTTCTGTGATTAAAAAGACTGTTGAAATCAGGATTACACCGGGATTTCTTCATCTTTTATCTGCCGGTGTTTATACTTAAACAAGATGGCAAACAAAATGGCCACCACTAATGCATAACCCGCAAAAATGTACCAGGCGGTTGTCCACCCCTGCAGTTGTTGAATTTTATCTGTTTTGGAGAAAACATAATAATCTACTACCTGCTGTGCGGCCAAAGTTCCGATAGAAGCACCGAAACCGTTGGTCATCATCATAAAAACACCCTGCGCACTGGAGCGAATATTTTTGTTGGTTTCTTTATCTACGAACAAAGAACCCGAGACATTGAAAAAATCGAAAGCAACTCCATATACAATCATAGAGAGTACAAACATCCATACGCCGCTTCCGGGATTTCCCAGGCCAAATAATCCAAATCGTAATACCCAGGCAAACATCGAGAGCAGCATGACAATTTTAATTCCGAAGCGCTTTAAAAAGAAAGGAATCAGTAAAATACATATGGTTTCTGAAACCTGAGAAAGAGAAATCAAGGCGTTGGCATGATTGGCTCCAAAACTGTCGGCATACTCGGGAATTGCTTTAAAACTTGTAATAAAAGGATTGGCATAGGCATTGGTAATTTGTAATGAAACGCCCAGCAACATGGAAAAGATGAAGAAAATTGCCATTTTTTTCTCTTTGAACAAGGCAAAAGCTTTAAGGCCCAAAGCCTCAAAAAGGGTTTTCTTTTCACCTTTTTCCGCGATGGCACAATTAGGTAATGTAAAGGAGTATAGAAATAATACAAACCCTAAGATCCCGGAAACCAAAAATTGAATATTCGACCCCTGATAACCTGCAAAGTCTACAAACAACATCGCGCAAATAAAACCGATGGTTCCAAAGGTGCGAATAGGAGGAAAGGCTTTTATAGTATCGTAGCCATTATCTACCAGGATAATATATGCCACAGAATTGGAGAGTGCGATAGTAGGCATATAAAATGCTACACTTACGGTGTACAGTGTAAAGAGCGTACTAAATTCAATATTCGCTCCTGCCGTAAACCCATAATAGGTGGCAGCGACCATAAATACGGCGGCAATAAAATGGCAGATTCCCAATAAACGTTGCGCGGGAATCCAGCGGTCTGCCACAATCCCCATAACTGCGGGCATAAAAATAGAAACAATACCCTGAACAGCATAAAACCAGCCGATATTAGTTCCTAAACCAATCGATCCTAAATAATTGCCCATAGAGGTTAAGTAGGCTCCCCAAACAGCGAACTGCAGGAAGTTCATGATAATCAAGCGGATTTTTATGTTCATTCTGGAAGTTGAATTTATTTAGCGGGCCTAAGATAGAATTTTTTAACTATTTACGCTTGGAAATTTCATCACGTAAACGTGCCGCCTTTTCATAGTCTTCATTTTTTACTGCCTGGGAAAGTAAAGTTTCCAGCTCATCCAGCGATAATTTTTTGTAATTGGTTTCTTCTGAAGAAACAGGATCGGAGATGATCTCATCTACGGTGGAATCCTGAAAAGTGCTTTTTTGTGCAGTGGTTTCGGGTTCGCCTTTAAGGTAGACTCCCGCTTTATCCAGGATATTCTTATAAGTAAAAATCGGGGCGTTAAATCGAAGAGCCAGAGCAATCGCATCGCTGGTACGCGCATCTATAATTTCTTCTATTTTATCCCGTTCGCAAATAAGGCTTGAATAAAATACACCATCTACAAGTTTATGAATAATCACTTGTTTTACGGTAATTTCGAAGCGATCGCAAAAATTCTTAAAAAGGTCATGGGTTAAAGGCCGGGGAGGTTTTATCTCTTTTTCGAGAGCGATAGCGATAGACTGTGCTTCAAAAGCCCCGATAACAATAGGCAATTTACGGTCTCCATCCACTTCGCTGAGAATAAGTGCATAGGCGCCGTTCTGGGTTTGACTATAAGATATTCCTTTTATATTAAGGCGAACTAAACTCATAATATCTTTACATTGAAAAGGGCGAACTAAACAAGGAGATTTACCATATTTAGACGCCCTCCTAAGGCTGGCAAGTTAAAAAAATTATGCGTTTTTAGCTTTAAATTCCTTCAGTTTTTCTGTGAGTTTTGGCACCACTTCAAAGGCATCTCCTACCACGCCATAATCGGCCGCTTTAAAGAAGGGAGCTTCGGGGTCGTTGTTGATTACAACCTTGGTTTTAGAAGCGTTGATCCCCGCAAGATGCTGGATGGCACCAGAAATCCCCACAGCTAAATACAGATTTGCGGCAACAGGTTTCCCAGTCTGTCCCACGTGTTCACTGTGTGGTCTCCAACCCATATCGCTCACCGGTTTTGAACATGCCGTGGCGGCTCCTAAAGTATCTGCCAGCTCCTCGATCATTCCCCAGTTTTCGGGCCCCTTAAGTCCGCGGCCCCCTGAAACAACAATTTCGGCATCGGCAATAGTTACTTTGTTTTTGGCTTTATCTACTTCGGTTACTTTTACTGAAAAATCCTTGTCGGGAAGATCTACATTAAAATCTTCGGCGGCAGCATCTGCGGAATGTTCTTTTAATCCAAAGGCATTTTTAGAGACACCCACAATTTTTATATCGGTTTCAATCTTTGTAAAATTGAAGGCTTTATTGGTAAAGGCAGTTCTTTTAACAATAAAAGGATCTGTGCTTTCGGGAAGGGCCACCACATTAGAGGCATAACCTGCATTTAAATGCACCGCGAGTAACGGGGCAATATATTTACTGTTCGCACTCTGACTTACCACCACAACTTTCGACTCTTCTTTCTGAGCGGCTTTTGTAAGGGCATCTGCATAAGCTTCGGCATTAAAATTCTTCAGCTTATCTGAAGAGATTTTCAAAACTTTATCTATACCGTATTTTCCTAATTCTGAAACATCTTCAGCATTAAAAACCACAGCGGTTACTCGTGTCTGAAGTTCATCCGCTATTTCTCGGGCATATGATGCCACTTCGAAAGCTGCTTTTTTAAATTTTCCTTCTTCTGATTCTATATAGGCTAAAACCATTTTTTCTGTTTTTTAAGTTTAAAATCTTATGAAATATTGCTCAATAGATCTTCTAGATCACTTTTGCTTCATTATGAAGCAGATTTATAAGTTCATCAAGATTGTCTGGATCTATTAATTTTACCTGTCCCTTGGGTTCCGGTTTTTCAAAGCGTTCTGCTTCGGTTTGGGCAATGGCTTCAACAGGTTCTATTACGTTAAGAGGTTTTTTTCTTGCCTGCATAATTCCTCGCATATTGGGAATTTTAAGATCGCTTTCCTCTACGAGTCCTTTTTGCCCTCCAATGATAAGAGGTAATGTTGTGCTAATTTTTTCTTTTCCGCCATCGATTTCGCGAATGACAGTAGCTGTATCACCTTCAACTTCTAAACCAATGCAGGTGTTTACGAAATTGGCTTTTAGCATAGCTGCCAGCATACCCGGCACCATTCCTCCGTTATAATCTATAGATTCACGGCCTGCAATTACGAGGTCGTAACCGCCATCTTTTACCACTTTGGCAAGTTGGGTAGCTACCTGGAAACCATCGGTAGCAGGGGTGTTAACGCGTATGGCGCTATCGGCTCCAATGGCAAGTGCTTTTCGTAAGGTAGGTTCGGTTTCTGGCCCTCCAACATTTACCACATCTACCGTAGCTCCTTGTTTTTCTTTGAACCACATAGCCCGGGTAAGACCGAACTCATCGTTGGGATTTATTACAAATTGTACCCCGCTTGTGTCAAACACGGTGTTGTTTTCGGTGAAGTTTATTTTGGAAGTAGTATCCGGAACGTGACTTATACACACTAATATTTTCATATAAAGAAGTGTTTTTTAGTTTCTTAAATTACTTAGTCACGAAGATACATATTTTTAATCAGAATTTGCTATGCGTGCATAATAAAATATTTTTTGTAAGTAGTAGTTTAAACTTATTGAATTAGTATTTTTGTTTTTTAATTATTTAGTAAATCCAAGAAAATATAATGAGTACAATTCAGTTTAGAGAAGCGGTACAACAGGCCATGAGCGAAGAAATGCGCAAAGATGAAAGCATTTACTTAATGGGCGAGGAAGTAGCAGAATATAATGGTGCTTATAAGGCCTCTAAAGGAATGCTTGATGAATTTGGACCTGAAAGAATTATAGATACCCCCATTTCTGAATTGGGATTCTCCGGGATAGGAATAGGGAGTGCGATGAATGGTAACCGCCCTATTATTGAGTTTATGACGTTCAATTTCTCTCTTGTAGGGATTGACCAGATTATAAATAATGCAGCCAAGCTCAGGCAAATGAGTGGCGGGCAATTTAATATACCTATTGTTTTTAGAGGTCCTACAGCTTCTGCTGGCCAATTGGGTGCTACTCACTCTCAGGCTTTTGAGAGCTGGTATGCCAACTGTCCCGGGTTAAAAGTGGTAGTTCCATCAAATCCTTACGATGCCAAAGGCTTGCTTAAATCTGCCATTCGCGATGACGATCCGGTGATTTTTATGGAAAGTGAACAGATGTATGGCGATAAAGGTGAAGTGCCAGATGAAGAATATACTCTTCCGTTAGGTGTAGCCGATGTAAAACGCGAAGGTACCGATGTGACTATCGTTTCCTTCGGAAAAATAATAAAAGAAGCCTTTAAAGCGGCCGAAGATCTTGAAAAAGAAGGTATTTCCTGCGAAATTATCGACCTTAGAACCGTTCGTCCACTGGATCAGGAAACTATAATTAAATCGGTCAAAAAAACCAACCGGTTAGTGATTCTGGAAGAATCCTGGCCTTTCGGCAATATCTCGTCTGAAGTGGCTTACCAGGTGCAAATGCAGGCATTCGACTATCTGGATGCTCCCATTGTTAAAATAAATACTGCAGATACCCCTGCGCCATATTCTCCTGTGTTATTAAAGGAATGGTTACCAGACAGTGAAGATGTTGTTAAAGCTGTGAAAAAGGTACTGTACAAATAAGCAGATAAACTTATCTTTGAAACTTCATCTGCCAAGGATGAAGTTTTTTTTTGCCCTTTTATGAAACAAAGTCTTTTTATTTTTTTTTGTTTATTGAACATCTATAATTTCCAGGCCCAAACACGGGTGAGTGGAGAAGTGGTGGACAGTAAAAACGAACCCGTTCCTTTTGCCAATGTTATCTTCGGAAATTCTTCAGAAGGAACTACGACCAACGAAGATGGTAAATTCAGCCTTACTTCTTCAAAAGATTATTCTACCCTGGAGGTTTCTTATGTGGGCTATAAAAAAAATACTGTTTCCCTTAAAAAAGGCGACAACCTTCATCTTCATATTACTTTAGAGGAAGAGGAAGAGTCGCTTAAAGAAGTGGTTTTTTATAAAGGGAAGACTTCAAAAAAGAATAATCCTGCAATCGATATTCTGCGGAAGATTTGGGCGAATCGCAGAAAGAATGGTGTAAAGGAATTTAACCAATATCAATATCGCCAATACGAAAAGCTCGAATTTGATATCAATACCATCGATAGCTCTTTAATAAAAAATCCCGTGTTTAATGGGATGGAATTTATTTTTAAAGATCTGGATACCAATGCACTTACGGGAAAGACTTATTTGCCCATTTTCTTAAACGAAGCCGTTACAAAAGTCTATGGCGATAACACCAATGGTAAAAAGCGGGAAGAACTCCTCGGCAATAAAAATTCGGGTTTTGCCAAAAATCAGACCCTTATTGCCGATTTAAAAGGAATTTATTCCGAAGTAGATATTTATGACAACTACCTGAAGTTTTTCGATAAAAGCTTCATAAGTCCGCTTTCCACCACCGGAATCAATAATTACAATTATGTGTTGACCGACAGCGCTTATATTGGTAATAAATGGTGTTATAATATTGTGTACTACCCGCGGCGGAAAAATGAACTCACCTTTAAAGGCGATTTTTGGGTGAATGACACCACCTGGGCGGTAAAGAAAATCAATCTTCAGATGGATGAAGATGCCAATATTAACTGGGTGAAAGGAGTTTATATAGAACAGGAATTCAAGGTGCTTAACGATTCCATTTTCCTAATGACGCGGGATTTTTTTATGGCTGATTTCTCATTGAACAAAAAGGAAAAATCCAAAGGAATCTATGGCAAAAGAACCGTTTTGTATGATGATTATGATTTTAATGTAAAGCATCCACCGGGTTTTTATTCTGTCCAGCCCATGAACTACAACGAAGCACTTTACGATAAGGACAGTACTTTTTGGTCACAGAACAGGCTGGAGCCTTTGAATGGAGATGAACGCGGTGTATATAAAATGCTGGATACGCTGCAGCATGTAAAAGCCTTCAAACGCCTTTATACCCTGGCAACAACATTGGGCACGGGATATCTTGCTTTTGATGGATGGGATTATGGACCCATTTATTCCACTTTTGGATTTAATAATGTTGAAGGTACCCGGGTGCGTTTTGGCGGAAGAACCTACTTTGGATTTAATGATATGTGGCGTATAGAAGGGTACGGTGCTTATGGCTTTAAAGATCATAAGTTCAAATATGGTATTTCCGGAAAAGTTTTGCTGGACCGCCAGTTACGGCTCATTCTTTCCGGCGGGAATCGTCGTGATATCGAACAATTGGGGGTAAATCTTACCAATACCACCGATGTTCTGGGCCGCAGCCTGGCCTCCTCATCACTTATTAGTGTGGGAAATAACGATAAATTGAGTTCTATCACTCTTTCTACGGTGGCACTTCAGATAGAACCACTTAAAAATTTTACCATCAGGCTCGGAGTAGATTATAGGACGCTGAAACCGGCATCGCCTTCCTTCAGTTTAGATTATTATACGAATGCCGCACATACCGAAATTGCTTCGGAAGTTCAACAGGCAGAAATTTCGACAATTTTCACCTATTCTCCCGGCAAAAAAACATCGGGATACGGTGTAGAACGCAATCTTATAAACGAAGGCGACTATCCAACTTTTTTCCTTAACTACAGCTTGGGAATGAAGAGTCTTTTAAACAGTGATTTTGATTACAAAAAAATACAGTTTTTTTACGATCAGCCTATCATGGTGGGAGGTTTTGGAAAAACCAACATCAGCCTGGAAGCAGGTAAAACTTTTGGGCAAATACCGCTTGGCCTGCTAAGTCCGATCCCGGGGAATCAGACCTATTTTAGCCTTTATAACGCTTTTTCTCTTCTGAATTACTACGAATTTGTTACAGATACGTACACAGCTGTGCACCTTGAGCACAATTTTAACGGCCGAATTTTTTCCAGGATCCCCTTGCTGAGGGATTTGAACCTGAGGGAACTCGTGGGAATCCAGGGTGTGTGGGGAACTTTATCTGATAAAAATAAAAGCCTGGATGCTTCCGGTTTAAATTTAATGGCACCCACAGATCATCCTTATTATGAATATAGTGTGGGGGTAGGAAATATTTTTAAGGTTTTACGAATCGACGCACATTTTAGAGGCGATTATTTTAAAAACCCCGATGCTCGCTCTTTTGGGGTAACTGCCGATTTTGGTTTTCGCTTCTAATTATGGCCTGTACCACATAATATCCCTATCTTTGCAGCCTTAAAAAATGAATTTTAAATAGAAAGAAAATGTCTGAAACTTTTGATGTATTGATTGAAATTCCAAAAGGAAGTAGAAACAAATATGAATATGATTTTAATTTGAAGAAAGTACGTTACGATCGTATGATTTTTTCTTCGATGATGTACCCGGCAGATTACGGATTTATACCCAATACCCTGGCACAGGATAAAGATCCACTCGACGTATTGGTCTTGGTTTCTGAACCTACTTTTCCCGGGATCGTGATGGAAGTAAAACCCATAGGAGTTTTTCATATGGCCGACGAAAAAGGTCCCGATGAAAAAATAATCTGTGTACCGGTTTCAGATCCTATCTGGAATAGATTGAATGATCTAACCGATTTAAACGGCCATTTAAAAAAGGAAATCGAACATTTTTTTAAAGTATATAAAGATCTTGAAAAAAAGAAAGTAGATGTTGGCGATTGGGGAGATGTTAAAGAAGCTCGTGAGATCATCGATCAATGTGTGGAACGATATGAAAATTACGACGGCGATAAATCCCGCTTTGGAATATAATCGGAATTTTACCCTTTAATAATTAATGATTTGAAGCAATAACTCTAAAAAAGTTATTGCTTTTTTAATTATCAGTGATTTACTACATTAGCGACCTTAACAATTTTTAACAAACAAATATGGAATCATTGATGATTTATGCTCCTGTGGTCCTGGCCTTATTAGGATTGGTCTACATGGGGATAAAAAGATCCTGGGTACTAAAACAGGATGCCGGAGACGGAAAAATGGACGAAATAGCGTCTCATATCTATGAAGGAGCTTTAGCCTTCTTAAATTCGGAATACAAATTATTAACGATTTTCGTGATCCTGGCCAGTGCGGCTTTGGCAGCGATCTCTTTTATAGTTCCCACCACACATTGGCTAATTGTAGTAGCCTTTATATTCGGTGCATTTTTCTCTGCTCTCGCAGGAAATATGGGAATGAAAATAGCCACCAAAAGCAATGTAAGAACCACTCAGGCAGCCCGAACAAGCCTGCCTCAGGCTTTAAAAGTTTCCTTTACCGGTGGAACAGTGATGGGTCTTGGTGTGGCAGGACTTGCAGTCTTGGGATTAACTGGTTTCTTTATCATTTTTTACCATTATTTTATGGGCGGTGTCTGGACCGATAATGAACAAATGACGGTAGTTTTGGAAACTCTTGCCGGATTCTCTCTTGGAGCTGAATCTATAGCGCTTTTTGCCCGGGTAGGAGGTGGAATTTATACCAAAGCGGCAGACGTTGGGGCAGATCTTGTAGGGAAAGTAGAAGCCGGTATCCCGGAAGATGATCCGCGTAACCCTGCAACCATTGCAGATAACGTGGGGG